>JBBQCU010000341.1:0-4568 GCA_038319065.1 Methylococcales bacterium | reverse complement strand
TTGGAATCCATAATACGCTCGGTCACTTTGGTATGAGCGGCAAACGTACCCGACTGTTGTAATAGCTTATCAACCAGGGTCGTCTTGCCGTGGTCAACGTGCGCAATAATGGCAATGTTTCTTAATTTTTCGATCACTTTTTGTGTACTCTAAGGGGTTATAAAATAAGTGTAGGATGCGTTTTATGCATCTTTATAAGTATGAGGGGTGTATGGATTGCGCCCTACTTGGCTGGGTTTAAATATATAAAGGAGGGTGATAATGCCATCAAGTCTGTTTTGGATTTTGCTGGCAATGCTCAACTTGATCCAGACTGGATGAATAGATTAACTCTGCTCCCAAGGCAAACCACTGAACCGCCAGCCGGCAAGATTGCCTCGGTGATGTTGCTGATCCAGGGGGCCTTCAAAACCATCAATAATATTGATGAGCCGCTGATATCCTGCCGCTTCGAGCGCTTTTGCGGCATCCAGAGAACGCTGTCCACTGCGGCACAGTAATAAAACCGGGGCATTTTTGTCAGGTACAAGTTCTTCTACTTCGGCAACAAAGCTTGAGTTAACCTGCCAGTCAGGCGCTTCTTTCCAGGCAATATGAAGGGCGCCCAAGGGATGTCCAACAAAAGCATGTTCAACTTTTGTTCGTACATCCACCAATACGGTGTTAGTATTCTGTTGCAACAAATCCCACGCCTGTTGTGGATTTAAATTTTCTATCATTGTGTTTACCAAATTATTTACGTTTCTGGCCGATGAACTGAGCCTCATTTCTTAAGCCCCGTAGCTTTTCGCCAATTAACGCATTTTCTCTGTAAAATATTACCCTCAACGGCGAAAACATGTCTAACAGCTCATTTTCAGCCAACAGATAATCGGGATTATTGGGAGGTTTCCGGCTTGTTTTTTCTCGCGTAAAAGTCTGATAAAAAAGCAATCCATCCGGTTTAAGTGCTCCTATTATCGCATCACTTAGAGAACGGTCAAGAAATCGGCTCACAACAATGACATCAATACAGCATCCGGTGAAACTTTCTGCTGTGATTTTCTTTTGACGAGCATTGATATTTAGCCCCTGCTGCACAGCATAAGCGGTTAACTTATCGATAGCGACAGAAGAAATATCCCAGGCAGTCACCGCCAAACCAAGTTCCGCCAAAAAAATGGCATTAGCGCCCAAACCGCAAGCCAAATCCAATGCCGTTCCGGTCACCGGTAGCAGAAAATCATTTTCAATCAGAACCTGTATGGCTGGATAACATTCTTGACCAGACTCATTATAGATATGATTCCATTTGCTGATTACTGCATCCATTATTCCGTTCCCGGCATACTGACTCGATGTTCAAGCCATGCCTGCAGAAAATCCATAAAACCCTTGACCTTAGCAGATAAATATTTTCTATGCGGATAGACCGCATGTATATCCAAGGGTGGCAATGGGTAATTTTCCAGCACCACTTTCAATGTGCCGTTTTCAATATCCTTGCCAACAATGTAGGTAGGTAACATCACTAAGCCCAAGCCGTTAATTGCCGCAATACGGATCGGGTGAGCCGCGTTAGCCTGCATCCTCCCGGAAACAGTAACGACCTTAACCCCTGTTTCACATTTAAATTGCCATTTATTGCGCGGCGAAATCGCCCAATTGACCAGGCAACTATGTTCTGCCAAATCTTCCGGTGTCTGCGGAATGCCATAACGCTGCAAATAATCGGGCGACCCGCAAACAACCAGCGATGAGCTGGCTAATTTCCGGGCAACCATACTGGTATCATCTAAAGCTCCCAGGTAAATAGCAACATCAATGGCCTCATCAATTAAATCGCCTGGACTGCTATGCAAAACCATCTCAATGGTTAAATCCGTATGTATTTTTAAAAATTCCGCCACAGCGCGTGCAATATGGGTAGCGCCAATGGCCGGCGGTGCGCTGATTTTTAACATACCCCGATGCTCGGTCTGTAAATGGGTTACTGCGGACTCCATTTCTTCAACATCAAGCAATACTTGCTGACAACGCTCCAGATAAGATACGCCCACATCAGTCAGACTTAAGCTCCTTGTAGTACGATTGATTAATCGCGTACCCAAACTACCCTCAAGCTGCATAATATGCTTGGTCGCCATTGCCCTGGAAATTCCCAGTTCGCGAGCGCCGCCTGCAAAACTTCCGGCTTTAGCAACACGAACGAAAACGGTCATACTCGTTAATTTATCCACTTAAACCTCATTAATCAGGTCAAGGCACAACCTGTCATCTGAACCCTGCACTTTGCATCTTGTGCTTTCTTTATATCAATAAAAGTCTTGACATTACACATCATTTCTAAACAAGAAACAATTAATTTATTATTTAGCATATTGTATACAATAAATATCTCTGTATAGTAGCAACCATGTAAGAACGCAACAAAATTTGTAAAACAGCAACAAAGTTGCTTAATGATTTCTAAATTTTATACAGGATCATAATTAATGAACAACGTCAACAAAGACATAATTATTGGGCTAATGTTTATTGCCGGCATCTGGAGTTTCGTTTCCGGACAATTCATTATTTCGACCGTATTGTTTGCCGGTGCGGCTATTTATAGCAACATTGTAATGAGAGCAAAACTGAACAGCTAAACGCTTAAAATTTAACTACCTCCTGGTGTTATACCTCCAAGCAGATCCTCCTCATAATGCTCTGCTTGATTTTTCGCCTCCCTCTGCGGCAACGCATCGGGAGGTTTTTTTTGCCTATAGCATTTAGAGCTGCCACAAATGATAAATAAATTTAATCTGTGAATCTGTGGCGCTTTATTTTTTGAGAGTTACCTTCCAGAACAAGTCGCCAATTTCACACTGAGGCATAAAACCGGAAACAGCCCGTTTCAACACCTCTCTAACTTGCTCAAAATCATCTTCCTTAGTCGCTTTTTCCAAAGTCTCCAGCATTTTTTCCAGTTCAGCCCACGGAATAATCTGCTCTTCGGCACGCATAATTCTTGGGTGACTGGTTTCTGAAACATTGTCACCGATCAACAGTTCCTCATAGAGTTTTTCTCCCGGTCTCAATCCTGTGAAACTGATCTCTATCTCACCCGAAGGATGATCTTCATCTTTTATTTCCAGGCCACTTAAATGAATCATTCTTTTTGCCAAATCAAGAATGCGGATGGGTTCGCCCATATCCAGCACAAACACATCGCCACCCTGACCCAAAGCACCCGCTTGAATAACCAATTGTGAAGCCTCAGGTATGGTCATAAAATAGCGGATGATTCTCGCATCTGTGACTGTTACCGGCCCACCTCTGGCTATCTGCTCCCTGAACAACGGCACCACAGACCCGGATGATTCTAAAACATTTCCAAATCGCACCATTGTGAAACGAGTTTGATGCTTAATGCCAGCTTCCGAACTCAGTGCTTGCAAAATCAGTTCAGCAAAACGCTTGGTCGCACCCATCGTATTCGTGGGCCTTACCGCTTTGTCCGTTGAAATCAGCACAAAAAGCTCAACTTTTGCATTTATTGCAGCCTGCGCTGTGTGTAAAGTTCCGAAGATATTATTCCATATGGCTTCTCCAGGATTTTTCTCTACCATCGGCACATGCTTGTAAGCCGCTGCATGATAAATTGTTTGCACCTTAAAAGCCTTACACACCTTTTCAATGCGTTTAGCGTTGGTCACTGAACCCAAAACGGTAATAACTTCTATAGGTTTGGAACCGTTGATTTTGGTTAAGAGATGATCCAATTCTTTTTCTATTGCATAAAGCCCGAATTCTCCAATCTCATAAAGAATCAATACAAGCGGCTGCAACTGAATTATCTGCCGGCATAACTCAGATCCTATAGACCCTCCAGCGCCAGTCACCATCACCACTTTTCCGCTAATTGTGGCTTGAAGCAGTGATTGATCCGGCGCTACCGGGTTGCGGCCCAGTAGATCGGCAATATCAACTTCCTGAAGCGCATCAACTGTAACTCTGCCTTGGGCTATATCCGATAATCCCGGCATCGACATTACATGAACAGCATAAGGTTCAAGCAACCGAATAAGCTCACTGATGCGTGACCGCTTTGCCGAGGGCATTGCCAGTAAAACATCTGAAGCCTGATGCCGCTCTATCAAATAACTTAAGGAACTAAGCGGATATATCCGCAACCCGTTGACTTTTCTTCTATGCAATAATTTATCATCATCAATAAAAGCAACCGGTCTAAAATCACGCCCGTGCTCCAGGGCAGAAGCCAGCTGCACCCCTGCACTACCCGCGCCATAAATTACTACATTTTTTTTTCGTAATTCGCTGGTACTTCGACTTCCTCCCAAACGAAAATACGTCTCTCCCAACCACCAACGTGCAAAAAAACGGCTTCTACCCACAAGCAGCATAATACTTAGCCAATTTAGCGGAGAAGCCGTCCGCGGAATAAATCTGATGCCTGACTCATACACAACAAACGCAAAAACAAGCGCATAAAGCGTGGTTGCCTGAATAATTGTCCATAAAGCCCTGATCTCAATATAGCGAATAATCGCACGGTATAAGCCTAACCTGATAAAAATTGGTACAGC
>JBBQCU010000340.1:0-4574 GCA_038319065.1 Methylococcales bacterium | reverse complement strand
CCACGCAAGCAATTCCAGCAGTACATCGACTAGCGGTGTGCGGTCTTCTTTACTGATTTTGGGTAATTGTGGCTTGAGTGAATCCATGCGGCTATTTTAACTTGATTCTTGGGTGCTACCTGCGATTAATGAGAAGTTACTCAATACCGTCTTAACTTCAGCAATCGCCAGCTTGTACCAGGGGCAATTCGGTTTCTCTATTGCCTTGGTGCAGCTTCCGCTGCTTGCAATTTTGGCGTTGGGCGGTATTCCTTTGGTTTATCAGCTCATCGTAAAACTATTCCGGGGGGATTTTGGCGCCGATTTGCTGGCCGGGCTATCCATAATAACAGCGATTTTGCTGGATGAATATCTGGCGGGAAGCTTGGTGGTATTAATGCTTTCCGGCGGTGCGGTACTGGAACACTATGCCGTGCGCAAAGCCTCCTCGGTTCTTGAAGCGCTGGCCAATCGCATGCCCTCAGTTGCTCACAGAAAATCGGGCGATAGGCTGATCGATATTACAACGGAACAGGTAAAAATTGGCGATACCTTATTGGTGCTTCCTCATGAAATATGCCCGGTCGACGGAACTGTGCTGGAAGGCTCCGGGACTATGGACGAATCCTATTTAACCGGAGAGCCGTATATGATGTCGAAAACCAGCGGTTCATCCGTCATGTCCGGTGCGATTAATGGCGATTCGGCGTTAACAATTCGCGCAGATAAACTGTCAATTGATTCCCGTTATGCCAAAATCATGGAAGTCATGCGCTCTTCCGAGCAATACCGCCCCAATATCAGGAGACTAGGCGATCAACTGGGCGCGCTTTATACACCGCTAACAGTTGTATGTGCACTCACTGCGTGGGCTATAAGCGGTGATGTCATTCGCTTTCTGGCGGTACTCGTAATTGCCACGCCCTGCCCTTTGCTAATCGGCATACCCGTCACCATTATTAGCTCCATTTCATTGGCTGCGAGACGGGAAATTATTATCAAAAATCCGGCCATTCTGGAAACCATAGGCACTTGCCGTACGGCAATTTTTGATAAAACCGGCACACTGACTTATGGCCGCCCCTCGTTGACTGGATTGATTCCGGGAAAAATCCATAACAAAAAGGACGTCTTAAAACTGATTGCCAGTCTGGAACGCTATTCCAAACATCCACTTTCCGGTGCGATTATTAAAGCGGCAGAAAAGGAAGGCTTATCCTTATTAAGTGTTAGCAATATCGCCGAATTGCCCGGTAAAGGCCTTAGAGGTACGGTAATGGGTAAACAGGTACAAATTACCAGCCGCAAAAACTTTGCTGAAGAATACCCTTCGACCGTTGAAGATTTACCGCCCATCACGGGAGGGCTTGAATGTATTGTACTAATTGATGGACTTTATGCGGCAACCCTGCAATTCCGGGATGAAGTGCGTACTGATAGCTCATCATTTATCAATCATTTGCGGCCTAACCACTTGTTTGAGCGGGTTATGCTGGTATCCGGAGACAGGGAATCCGAAGTACGGTATCTAGCCGAACAAGTCGGCATTAAGCATGTTTACTTTAGTCAAAGCCCTGAACAAAAACTCGAATTGGTACGTAAAGAGACCAAAGCTGCAAAAACTGTCTATTTGGGCGATGGGATAAACGATGCGCCCTCTCTTACCGCCGCGACTATCGGCATAGCCTTTGGTCAAAATAGTGATATTACAGGCGAATCGGCGGACGCAGTCATCATGGACAGCTCCCTGTTAAAAGTCGATGAGCTTTTTCATATTGGCGCGCGTATGCGAAAAATCGCCTTGCAAAGTGCAGTAGGCGGCATGCTCCTGAGTTTAATCGGCATGGTATTTGCCGGATTGGGTTATCTTACGCCGGTAGCAGGGGCCGTTACCCAGGAAATTATTGATGTCATAGCGGTATTAAATGCCTTAAGAGCCGCCATTCCACCGAAAACGCTTTCTGATTTTTGATAATGGGTTTTATTTATTGCCTGATCTACTGGGGTTAGCGAGACCGTGAATAATATAACTGTACAATTCTTCTGCCTGTGAATCTGATAATTTATCTTGCGTAAAAACCGGCATGGGGCCTCGTGAACCATTCGGAAGAGTTGGATTTCGCACGAACTCAATGAATGTTGGATAGCTTTTCAACTGAGGAGCAGTCCT
This sequence comes from Methylococcales bacterium, assembly GCA_038319065.1. Lineage (GTDB taxonomy): Bacteria > Pseudomonadota > Gammaproteobacteria > Methylococcales > Methylomonadaceae > Methylobacter_C. The sequence goes on along the minus strand of JBBQCU010000340.1, from coordinate 2,425 downwards.
TAACGGCAGGTTAGCGAAAAGTATATTGCCCCCGTTGGGGTGACATCCTGAGCAGTGGTTTACAAAGATTTTTTGTCCGGCCAGAAATTCTTCGCTTACGGTAGGATTTCTGCCCTCATAAACCAGTTGACCTCCGAAATATCCCAGACCCATAACATTAAAAAAACAAAGTGTGAACAACATTATCAAAATCGAAGGGCTTACATCTTTAATCTGAAAAACGATCAAGGTAATTGATAACAGGATGAAAAGGCTGGTTGCCAAGGCTATTTTCATTTGAATCGGGAATATCCATGCTCCGGAATAGAAATGTTGCCAATCCATGATCCCGGCTAACACAGTGGGAATGAACAATATGAAGGCAATGATTACCGCATGATAGGCAGACAACATCAGATTTTGCCGCCGCAAGAACAAAAAAGCGAGTCCAAGGCAAAAAGCGACAATTACTGCGCCAATAGGCCCGTGCGTAAACGGAGGATGGATCGGATGAACGTAACCGATTTTTTCTAGCAAATTATATATCGTTTCAATCATAATCAAGCCTGTGTCCAAGAGATTAATTTAAACAGTATTTATTATTGAAGCTCGTAGGGCGTTTTTGCGAAAGCAAACTGCAGCTATCTTCAACGGTTTGGTGGATTGTCATGGGCGTATCCACCTTCCGTGTTATTCACCCGGCTCTTTCAGTGTGCCTTTTTCTTTCAGTGATTGGTAGAGTGTTAGATAACTCGAAAGTGCTTCCAGCAACTCGGCGGGGATTTCATCTCGTTTCAATATACCTTCCTCAATTGCGTAGGCAACATTCGCATCATGATAAGAGTAGTTATATTTTTTGTATAGGGTTTCGTTACTCCAAATAGGGCAATTGATCCGGGGAAAGAAGAACTTTGATGGTACGTGCTTTTCCTGGGTCTCTGGTTATAAAACCCAATTTCTCTAAAGTTAAAATCATTTGATGGACTGTAGGTGGAGATACGCTGAAAAAGCATTGAATATCAACTTCGGCGGGTGGCCGCTTGTTGACCTTCGTGTAGTCGTAAATAAATGCCAAATATTGGCCTTGTTTCTGGGTATAGTCAGGCATAGCACTATCTTACTGTCTTTGAATGGATTGTCATAGAGTCAAGATAGCTGACACATCCCATGCCATTTCAAAATGCCACCAAAAAACCCAATAAAGGTGATCGATAAGTATCTTTGGTTTATTTTCTAAACAGTTCAATCAATAGCGGTCGAATTTTGTTTTTTGTTTGGCCTATGGCTGATGGCCCTAAGTTTGCCGTATACGATGCCATTCCAATTTGGTGATTGTCTTTTATGACAGAAAATTCGGCCATCGAAAGATAAACGCTGAATGTCCAAAACCAGTCCCATGACCACTGCGCATCATAGGTCATAATATATTTGCACTGCGATTTCGGGCTCTGAATTTCCGTATTGATATTACGTTCTTCTATTTGCCGCCGAACTTCCGGCAAAAAATCTGCCATAAAGACTTTTTTATTTTCTTGAATACAAAGTTGTGAAATTGTCTCTGAGGCAGGAACCGGCTCAACTTTTGTAACAGGAGAGGCACAGGCTTCTAGTAACAACAACGCGGTTAAAACTAATATTTTTTTCATCAGATTTACTCTCTTGTTACACGTTTAAAAATCAACCAATCCAGTCTCGGTTTTCGAAAATCTGGGCAAAACGCTTACCGAATAAGGACCTCACACGACAACCTCCATTACTTTGTCATTTTCAGCAATATCCGAATTCACAACAGAGTAATCCTATTTCTGTTTCTTTTGATAGAATTGCCACCGTAACGAGTATTAATCAATATTGGGGGACTTTTCTTTATCTTATTGCTCATGCTCAACAAGCAAAAACAATTTTAGAATTAGGAAGCTGTGCAGGAATATCCGGTTGTTATCTGGCAGCTAGTCCATATTGTCAGAAATTTATTACAGTTGAGGGTTCTTCTTCCTTAGCGAAAATTGCTGAGAGTAACCTGAGTGAAGTAAGTCATAATTACATTCTTTTCAATACCTTATTTGATGCTGCTTTAGATCAAATTCTTCCTAATTTCGCCCAAACAATAGATGTCACCTATATTGATGGAAACCATGAAAAGAGAGCAACTCTTGACTATTTTGAACGTCTCAAACCCCATTTAAGTCAAAATGGAATTGTTTTATTTGACGATATTCATTGGACAACTGATATGGAAGAAGCCTGGCAAATGATTACGCAATGTCAAGGGCTTAGTTATACGATAGATTTAGGTCGTATTGGTTTTGTAATGCTTCAGATGAACTTGGACTTGGCTTCTCCACCAACAATGGAATTATGCGACATTAGCCAGAGGCTGACAAGCCGCCAATTCCACGTTATTTAACCGCCTTTCCTTTCTCGTCATCCGTGCTGCGGCTAACTT
>JBBQCU010000339.1:0-4589 GCA_038319065.1 Methylococcales bacterium | reverse complement strand
GATATAGAGGATAAAATCATCCTATACGATTTGACCAATACTTATTTTGAAGGTTCAATGCGTGGCAGTAAGTTGGCAAAGCATGGTAGGAGCAAAGAAAAACGTTCTGATGCTAAATTGGTGGTATTGGCACTGGTAATTTCTAAAGTTTGCTACCGTATACTGAGACTTCTACCTCTTGGACGGAATGAAACCAAGTAAATAATCATCACATGCCCAAAAAAACCTATCCAAAACATGCGCAATTCTGCACAAGAAACAAGTGAACTAATTTTCGCTATTTTTAATGATTTCTATTTGAAGGGTTCTTGTGGTTAACTGAAGTATGATTATAAAAGGGCAACAGTTGCCCAAAACATATAACAATTAGGTAAATGTATTCAAATCTGATAAAGCATATAAGGCGATTTGTTGAACTCAACGAAGATGAATCGATTGTTATTGATCAATATTTTTGCCTCAGTTATTTGACAGTTTGTCAATACCAGATTTAAAAAATACATGGAAATATAAGAACAAATATTAGCTGAAATGAGGACGGCTGGAGAGGCATTAAATAAAACAATAAAGATATGAGCGAAAAGACTAAATTGACAGAAAAGTTTTTTGAAGTGTTGAAGCACGAAGGTGTTGTTTCTATTGTATCATGGGGCCTAGAAACCCATGTTGTAAATACCTGGAACTCTTTTTTAGTGGTTACAGATGATGGGCGAATTTTAATTCCAGCTTATGGTTTTCGGAAAACGGAAAAGAATGTGAATGTCAATAACCATGTGAAATTAACACTGGGGAGCAAAGAGGTATTGGGTTATAAGGATTATCAGGGCACAGGTTTTCTAATTGATGGTATAGCTAAATACAAGGACTCTGGAGAGGACTATGAAATGATGAAACAAAAGTTTTCATTCTTAACCCGGGTGTTGGAAGTTACGGTTACTTCGGCAAAACAAATGTTGTAAATCCACACTGAATATAACTATTTATGAAAGAGCACAAATGATCATTCTGAAATCTGAAACTATGGTGGCTTCCCAAAAGGACATGGAGGTCTTCATCGAGGCTTTAATCAATCCTCCTGAACCAAATGATGCCTTGTTATCCGCGGTGGGGGATTTTTATTCAAGGATCACCATGTGAAAATGAGAATCGGGAGATCGCCTTTGCAGAAAATTGAATAATTGAATGTGTCTCATTACCATTGACAGGTGAAAACTGTCATAGTTAGGGACAAAGGGCCAAAAGGACAGCGTCAGAAAAATCTCAAAATGAACCAACAAACCAATACTATAATCAGATAGTCAGATAGTTAGTTGAGATTATGCAGGGAGATTTAGTATGAGATTTTAAATTAAGAATTGAACTGTTATTATATGCTAAAAAACATATAATGAGTCTATTGGCTCAGGTAGAGACTGTAAAATTAACTTTGTCCCTTTGTCCCTATGTCCCTAAGTTCCTTTGATACTCAGTGGTTTTTGTTATTGCCAGAATCGTAACATTCAATGATACAGGTCAATGGTGAAGCGTCGCAAAAGGGACAATAAGGACAAAGGGACAGCGATATTCATAAATTAAAAACAAGGAACATAATTGATATTGATAACTATTATAAGTATTAAAGCATTGGTGATTAATTATTTGCCGTAATTAATTAGAACATTGGCTATGTTAATTATTGGCTATTGGATTATACCTTCGAACTTCCGCTGATACAGAGAACTTTTATTTTAAGCCTCTTCCAAGGTGACACATGGATTAGCAAACCGAATTGTCTCCTTGTTATTCTTTTTTCTTCTTCCCGGCTGCTGCATGATATTTTTTCCGGATGTCGGCGATATTTACGGTCGGTTTCGGTAGTTCAATGCCAAGTTTTTCCATTGTCGCAGCGATGATTTGTGAAATGGCGAGGTCGCGGAACCATTTGTGATCGGAGGGTATTATAAACCAGGGAGAGTCTTTGGTGCTGCATTTATTGAGTACATCCTCGTACGCCGATTCATATTCAGCCCAATATTTCCTCTCCGAATAATCAGCCTCGCTTATTTTCCACTGCCGTAAAGTATCGTCCAACCGCTTTTTGAAGCGTTGAAGCTGTTCTTCCTTGCTGATGTACAGAAAAAATTTTAAAATGTGGGTGTGGTTTGCTATAAGCTTTTGCTCGAATTCATTGATCATTTCATAGCGCTTTGACCAGACTTCTTTTGGAACAAGATTGTGAACCCTTGCAATGAGAACATCCTCATATTGAGATCGGTTGAAAATAACGACTTGCCCAGACTGTGGCACTTGACTTTCAATCCGCCACAAAAAATCATGATCCAGTTCCTCAGGTGTTGGTTGCTTGAAACTGATAACGCGGCAACCTTGTGGGTTCATTGAGCCTATAACATGACGCACGACACCATCCTTGCCACCAGCATCAATAGCCTGAAGTATTATTAACAATGATTGTTTATGTTCGACAAAAAGCTTATACTGTATTTCGTCCATCCTTTGTTGAAATTTATGGATCTGACGCTTTGCTGATTTTTTCTTTTCATGCTTGCCCTTGTAGTCTGGATCAAAGTCCTTAAGCTGAACAATGCTTTCCGGATTTACGATAAATTTTTTGCTGTAATTCATAATCAGTTGTGCTATTAATTTTGTGAATGATTAATTTATGTTTCCGGGTTTAGAATTGTCTTTAGCCGGATCAAAAATCCGGTATGCGAGTATTTTCACGCGGTCATTCACAAGGAACCACAGAAGTGCATATCCCCAAACAAACCCGGCCCAACGCCAGCCGAGGGGCGTCATAAACAATCCATAAACTGCAATCAAAGTTGCTATGATTTGCGTACCGAGTACTGCAATCCATAAAATATTCGCCGGCCTTATTGACCAGAACGATTTGCGCGTACGTGTCAGGAAAATAGTCAGATGTCCTGCCACTGACAGTTTCAAATACATCATTGTCTGGATATGCTCACGGTCGATATGAAAGACGCGTTCACCGAGAAAAAACAATCCGAATGCGGACAACACACCAATGATTCCCAATACTGTAGAGATTCCCAGCACCATCCGCATGTTCCAGGCTTCAGGTTTATCCTTAAAATGAACATTGTCATAAGCTATGGAAAGTATAGCGCCGTCGTTGAGCAATGCAAGCATTACGATCATCACGGCAGTGACCGGGTAGAAGTTAAACACCAAAATTGCCAGTGTCATGAACAAGAGAACACGAAGTGTTTCGGCGATACGATAGATCGCATAGCTATTCATCCGCTGGAAAATGCGACGGCTTTCTTTAATCGCGTCAATGATTACTGACAACCCAGGGGTGGTCAGCACAATGGCCGCTGCTGCACGTGCCGCATCTGTGGCTCCTGAAACGGCGATACCACAGTCGGCTTTCTTCAATGCGGGAGCATCGTTCACCCCATCGCCTGTCATTCCAACGATGTGGCCATGTTTTTGCAAGACATCTACAATGTGAAATTTGTGTTCAGGAAAAACCTGGGCGAAGCCATCGGCTTTTTCGATAGACTCAGCAACAGCATCTGTTTCCTTCTTGTTTGCATCTCCCAGGCCGGCGGCATCGAGTATATTTGAACCCATGTCAAGCTTTTTGGCAGTTTCCTGTGCGATAGCCAGTGCATCACCCGTAACCATTTTGATCTCGACTCCCATTTGTCTGGCAGTCGCTATTGTTGCCTTCGCATCCTCACGTGGCGGATCGAACAAGGGCAGCACGCCAACAAACTGCCATTTGCCATCTCCATCATCTTTCGCCACTCCCAACGCACGAAACCCGCGTGCTGCAAATTCGTTGACGGCCTTATCAACTGAAGTTTTTATTTTTCCGGCATTAGCCGATAATTCCAAAATAACCTGAGGAGCCCCCTTAGTCACTTTGAAATCCTTACCGTCCTCGCCCTTAACAGTGGCTTCGGTACGCTTATGAACCGGATCGAAGGGCAGGAAATGAATAATTTTATATTTCTTAAGACTATTCTTGTCCTTGAGTCCATCCAGCACAGCCAGGTCGATGGTATCGTTATTTTCGGCACGTGAAGCTAAAGCGCCATTGAGAATAACCTGGTCTGCCGGAATTTTGTTTACGCAGAAAGGATCACCCAAGGTCAGCTTGTTCTGGGTCAAGGTCCCGGTTTTGTCCGCGCACAGAACGTCCACACCGGCTAATTCTTCGATGGCCACTAACTTGCTTACAATCGCTTTTTTCTTCGCCAGCAGGCGCGCTCCTACAGCCATTGTCACCGACAATACGGTAGGCATCGCCACTGGAATTGCGGCCACAGTCAGTACCAGCGCGAATTGCAAAGTTGTGAGGATGGCATCTCCGCGTATAATTGCGACGGTGATGATCACAGCCACCAGAACTATGGCCAGGATGATCAGGTAGTTCCCGATCTTTAAAACGGCTTTTTGAAAATGACTGATAGGTTTTGCATCCTGAACAAGTTGTGCTGTTTTACCGAAGTAAGTCTTGGCACCCGTAGCATAAACAAAAGCGTCTATTTCACCCCGGCGGACGATCGAGCCGGAAAACACGGCTTCTCCTGATTTGCGTGTTGCCGGTAAGGACT
>JBBQCU010000338.1:0-4590 GCA_038319065.1 Methylococcales bacterium | reverse complement strand
CTTTTTTGTTTTAGGCAGACAAACGAAACCTCATTAAAATTTTTATATGAGGGGATATTGTTACAGCGCAAGCCCGGTAAAAATTATCTGGCTTTTCGTAACTACAATAAAATTAAGCGGAATCCAGTAAGCATTCATCTCAACATAAACTAAAACGCAATAGTGAAATATGCGAATAAATTTCACATTAGACCTTGGCAATGTAGTACGTCAAGATTTAATATAAAGGCAAACCCCGCTCAAAATTAATTGGATATCCATAATGAGTAACCTGCTTAAACTTTTTCAAGATTCTTCTTCCCTTTATGGCAGCAACGCCGGTTTCATTGAAAACTTATATGAACGGTTTCTTGATGACCCCGAATCAGTTGAGCCTAGCTGGCAAAAAAAATTCAATGCCATTCACGATGGAGCTGCTTATGAGACCCCCCATAGTCCAGTTGTAGAACGCTTTGCACAGCTTGCTGTTAAATCTCAAGGAAGGCTGGCTCAATTACAGGGCTTTACTGAAGAAAGTGTAAAAAAGCAGGCCGCTGTTTCTCGGCTTATTAACCATTACCGGGTTCGTGGACATCAAATCGCCAACAATAATCCGTTAGGGAAAACCTCCCCCCCACCTCCCGATATGGATCCGGCTTATTACGGGCTTTCTGAGCCGGATATGGACACCCTGTTCGATACAGGCGCACTTTACGGTGGTGTTGATCGATTACCATTACGCGACATAATTGTTAACCTGCAAGAAATTTACTGCGCTAGTATCGGCTCTGAGTTCATGCATATTGTTGATACTCACATCAGGCGCTGGTTAATAAATCGCCTGGAAACCTCAAAAACCAATTTAATACTGGATCCTGCTAAAAAACACTTGATATTAAATCTACTGACTGGGGCAGAAGGTATAGAAAGTCATTTACACAGTAGATTTGTCGGCCAAAAACGGTTCTCTCTTGAAGGCGGTGAATCCCTGATTCCAATTCTGGATGAATTAATTCAGGGTTCCGGGGATAAAGGCGTTAAAGAAATTGTTATTGGCATGGCGCATCGAGGCCGTCTGAATGTGCTGGTCAATATATTAGGTAAAAGCCCTGCCAGTTTATTTGATGAATTTGCGGGGACGTCTATGCCACAGCCTGGAGTCAGTTCGGGTGACGTGAAATATCACATGGGTTTTTCGTCCGATATAGCCACGCCTGGTGGCCCTGTTCATCTAACCCTGGCATTTAACCCATCCCATTTGGAGATAATCAATCCCGTTGTTGAAGGTTCAGTGAAAGCACGCCAGGACCGCGCCGGAAAAGATGGCATAAGTACAGTTATACCGGTTTTAATTCATGGAGATGCCGCCTTTTCGGGACAAGGTATCATCATGGAAACCCTGAATATGTCGCAAACCCGGGCTTTTTACACAGGCGGAACGGTACACATCGTCATCAACAATCAAATTGGCTTTACTACCAGTAACCCAATGGATGCCCGGTCTACTTTATATTGCACGGATGTTGCCAGCATGATCCAGGCACCGGTTTTTCATGTCAACGGTGATGATCCGGAAGCGGTGGTATTTGTATCAAAACTCGCTCTTGATTACCGGATGACATTCAATAAGGATGTCGTCATAGATCTTATTTGCTATCGCCGTCTAGGACACAACGAAGCCGACGAACCAGCAACCACCCAGCCCACTATGTATAAAAAAATCCGCAAGCTTAAATCCACGCGGAAGCTTTATGCTCAAAAACTCATTAACGAAGGGATCATTAGTGCTGAGCAATCAGCAAAAATGGAGCAGGATTACCAGAAATTGCTTGAAGCCGGCCAGGTTGTCTCAAGACCGGTGCTGGAAAATTCCAACTATTCGTATACCAACCAATGGAACCAATATCACACAAAAAACTGGGACACTTTATGTAACACAGCCATCTCATTGGATCAGCTGCGCTTCTGTAATGACAGAATGCAGCGGTTACCTGCCGGTTTCGAACTGCATCCCAGGGTTGCCAAAGTCATGGATAACCGCCGTAAAATGGCAGCAGGTGCCCTGCCTTTGGATTGGGGATTTGCTGAAAACCTGGCTTATGCCAGCCTCCTTTTGGAAAAATATCATGTCCGTTTGACGGGTCAAGATGTAGGACGCGGTACATTTGTTCACCGCCACGCGGTTTTACACAACCAAATCAATAGTAAGACTTACACACCGCTTAAACATCTGGACAAGGATCAAGGCCGTGCACAGATTTTTGATTCCTTGTTGTCTGAAGCCGGCGTATTAGGTTTTGAATACGGATACAGTACCACGATACCAGATGCCCTGGTTATCTGGGAAGCCCAATTTGGCGATTTTGCCAATGGCGCTCAAGTGGTTATCGATCAGTTTATCAGTTCCGGCGAAACCAAATGGGGGCGATTGTGCGGACTGGTCATGTTGTTACCGCATGGTTTTGAAGGCCAGGGCCCGGAACATTCATCCGCCAGACTTGAACGTTTCCTGCAACTCTGTGCTGAACATAATATCCAGGTTTGCAATCCTACTACACCGGCTCAAATATTCCATTTATTACGCCGTCAGCTAATACGTCCATATCGGAAACCACTCATTGTTATGAGCCCTAAAAGCTTGCTGCGACATAAACTCGCAGTATCCACACTTGAAGACCTGACAAACGGGCACTTTCAACCTGTCATCAGCGAGCAGGATGACATTAATCCAAAAAAAGTGACCCGCTTTATATTATGTGCAGGTAAAGTTTATTACGATCTTCTGGAAACACGTCGCCATGATAACCTTCAGCATGTCGCTATTGCCCGTATTGAACAGCTTTACCCTTTCCCGGATAAATTATTTAAAGCGGAAATAGCCAAATATCCACTTTTGAAAGATTTCATCTGGTGTCAGGAGGAGCCCAAAAATCAAGGGGCCTGGTATCAATCCAAACATCACTTTACCGACAATCTACAAGCCCATATCAGCGTAACTTATGCCGGACGTGAAGCATCGGCAGCGCCTGCTGTCGGCAAATTCCACGTCCATATAGAACAACAAAAAGCTGTCGTTCAAGCGGCCTTATACGGCAAACCTTCAGGAAAATAACATGAGCATTGAAGTTTTAGTTCCCAATCTACCCGAATCTGTTTCTGACGCAACATTGATCAGCTGGCATAAACAAGCCGGTGATTTCGTCAACAAGAGCGAAAACCTTGTTGATCTTGAAACGGATAAAGTAGTGCTTGAGATCACCGCACCGGAATCGGGTGTCCTCAGCCAAATACTTAAGGAAAACGGTGCTATCGTGACTGCCGGTGAAGTACTGGCATTACTGGAATCTGAAGCTGCTCAAGAGCACCCCGTTAGTGAAAATAAATCATTTTCAGCTAAAACACCTCAGCACAACAATGAGGATATTCCGTTAAGTCCTTCTGTTCGCCGGTTGATCCATGAGAATACCCTGGACCCCTCTGTAATTACTGGTACCGGAAAAAGTGGCCGGCTCACCAAAACTGATGTGCTGGATCATCTTAACAAACAAACGCCAACAGCAGTAAAGACTCAAGATATTGCGTCTGTACAAAGTATGGCGACTGAAGTAAAGGCGGAAACAGCAAAACCAGACGAACCGGCAACGATTACATCTAATCTGCGGCCAGAACAACGTGTCGCGATGACCCGCTTAAGAGCAAAAGTTGCCGAACGTCTGTTACAGGCTCAACAAAACGCCGCCATGCTAACAACTTTCAACGAAGTCAATATGCAGAGTGTCATTGATCTTCGTAACCAGTACAAAGCCAGATTCGAACAAAAACATGAAGCCAAACTGGGCTTTATGTCGTTTTTTGTCAAAGCCTCAATTGAGGCTTTAAAACGCTTCCCTGCCATCAATGCCTCCATTGATGGCAACGATATTATCTATCATGGTTACTACGATATGGGCATTGCCGTCAGCACACCGCGCGGACTGATTGTGCCGGTTTTGCATGATGCCGATCAACTCGATTTTGCCGGCATTGAAAAAGGCATTGCCAAGTTCGGAGAAAAGGCAAGAGCAGGCACATTAACCTATGACGACTTAAAGGGTGGAACATTTACCATTACCAACGGCGGTGTGTTTGGTTCAATGTTGTCTACCCCCATACTTAACCCTCCTCAGTGCGCTATTTTAGGTATGCATGCCATCAAGGAACGAGCGGTTGTTGAAAATGGACAAATTGTTATTAGACCCATTATGTATCTGGCTCTTTCATATGATCACCGTTTGGTTGATGGCCGGGAAGCGGTACAATTCTTGATCACTATCAAAGAATGCCTGGAAGCTCCCGCCCACCTTCTGCTTAACATTTAATACTATGCCAAACAAACCAAAATCTTATGATGTCATCGTCATCGGTGCAGGTCCAGCTGGATTTGCCAGTGCTATTCGCTGTGCACAACTCGGATTAAAAACCGCCTGCATTGATTACTGGCGAAATAAAAAAGGCCAGAGCCGGCTGGGTGGCTCTCACCTCAATACCGGCGGTGTTGCCTCCATGACCCTGCTGGAGTCCGCAAAAATCTATTATCAGCTAAATCATGAGATAGCAAAACACGGCATTCAT
>JBBQCU010000337.1:0-4590 GCA_038319065.1 Methylococcales bacterium | reverse complement strand
ATATGCGCTTCGGCGTCACCGCAAAACAGGGGATGCGTCACGACGGCATAGATTTCAAGAGCTCCGGCGGCTTGCAGCATCCTTGTTGCCATGCCGAGGGTTCTGCCGGTGCTGGCCATGTCGTCTATAATGACTATGGGTTTATTGAAGAAGTTGTTTTCCGGCAAGGTTATTTCGATTTGTTTGTCACCTCGTCTTTCCTTATGCGCAATGCAATAGTCGAAACCGATTTTGTTGGCGATATTGGCGACCCATTGTTCTGATTCGCTGTCCGGGCCTAACAACAAGGCATATTCCAGCTTTTTTTTCAGGAAACGTCCGACTTCATCTGCGGCAGTCAGGCTGATGGCGTTTTTTACCGGAATTGCCTGGTCCAGTGACGCTATGCGATGCAAATGCGGGTCTACGGTGAGTACATCGTCAAACAGATTGGCCAGCATTTTGCCTATGATACGCTGGCTCACCGCTACACCAGGCTGATTGGCAAAATCCTGACGCATGTAGCATAAATAAGGCGCTACCAGGGTAAGTCGTTTGGCGCCCAATTCCCTTGCCGTTGTAGCGCATAGTAACAATTCAATCAATTTGTCGTTGGGTTGATTAAGGCTGCGGCAAACGATAACGTGGCCGGGCAATGACGGCGGCAGGCGTATGAAGCTTTCACTGTCCGGAAAGTGATGCAAGCTGACTTCGGCCAGCGGTGCATCAAGACGGTCAGCAAGGCGTTGCGCCTGGCTTAAGTAGTCAGGAAAGGCAAGTAGGATCATCGTTTTGCGGATATTAGAATCAAAGCATGGGTATCTACACAAGCGTCTGCTTCTTTTCCTTTGAGGGATGGGAGGGAAATAATGCGTGATTTTATCCTCCTCTCCTCAACCCCCTCCAGCAGGAGAGAGAGTAAGATCAATTTACAGCGCATAGTATAGTATGAGAAGTATTAAAAATTTGTGTGAATACTCCTGGGTTAAAAAGCAACCAGCGATTTAAGGATTTGCTGATCACTGCTTAGGGTGTAGCCATTGTCCTGGTTGGCCAAATCCTGGGCGAATTTAAAATCGGCTGGGAATTCGGCATAAATGCGGTATAAAGTATCCCCTTTTTTTATCGGGTTACCCACTTTTTTTAATAAATCGACGCCGGCTTTTTTCATCATGGGTGCACCGGCAAGACGGGCGATTTTTGCCATTTGGAAGTTATCGATATGTATAACGAAGCCATCGCAGCTGGCAAAAACTTCATGACAAAGATTACCGGGCTGCAGGTCGATAACTTTTGCACCTTGAGCCTGAATAATGGCGTTCATTTTGGCGCTGGCCCGGCCGGATTCGAGTATGTCACGGGCAATCGCATAACCCTGCCCCCCGCGGACATCAGGGTCAAATTCAATAACCCTGCCTGCCAGTTGCAAGGACTTCTGGCGCAAATCGGCAGGAGCATCCGGATCATTTTGCAAAACCTGCATAACATCCCGTGCTTCCAATACCGGGCCGATACCCCTCCCTATGGGTTGGCTGCCATCGGTAATCATGACTTCCAGATGGATGTTGAGCCGATCCCCAACAAATTCAAATAATTTACGCAAAGCCAATGCCTGTCGCATTTGCCGTACTTTTGCGGTAGGTCCTACAGGAATATCAACGATAAGATGCGTGGAACCCGCTGCCAGTTTTTTGGCTAGAATAGAAGCTACCATTTGACCCTGTGAATCTATGCCCAGCGGGCGTTCAACAGAAATCAGCATATCATCGACCGGCGCGAGTCTGGCCGTACCACCCCAGGCCAAACAGCCGCGTTCCTGACGCACGATGTCATGTAATTGATCCGGGGTCAGATTGACTTCGGCCAACACTTCCATGGTGTCGGCTGTACCTGCCGGCGAAGTGATCGCGCGGCTGGATGTCTTGGGTATCAACATACCGTGCGCCGCAACGATAGGGACTACCAGCATGGAGGAACGATTGCCGGGGATGCCGCCTATACAATGTTTATCGGCGACCAGCGCTTCATGCCAGTCCATCCTGTCGCCGGATTGCAGCATAGCCCTGGTAAGGTAAAGTAGTTCGTCGTGATCAAGGTTGTTTTGCCCTGTCGCGACAAGAAATGCAGCCATTTCCATTTTTGAATAGCGGCTTTCAGCAATATCATTGGTTATATTGCTAAAATCATCCTGATCGAGACGTTCACCATTGATCTTTCGACGTACCGCATCCATGGACTTGGGAGGTTCTGCATGATTGACAGTCACAAGGCAGCCTTCAGCCACATTCAACTGCTTGAATGCTTGCTCCGACAGTCCTAATTCCCCTGGCTGAACAATGGAGGCATCATCGACTACGTTAAGAACAGCGAGTACTTTGGCCCCGTTGGTGCTAACCTGAATCTTGGAAAGCGCCTGGAAACCCTCGGCACGATAAATGCCGCACTCACGATTGAGATAGGCAACGTTTTCATGATAGGTATCAATACCGATGCGGCGTATTTGCAGTGTGTCATTACTCATAGGGGGATGGGTCAGTAAGTAGCTGAATACCGATAATGCGACTTGATACCTCTATTGTCAACATATCAAATTTACTTCCTCTCCTGCTGGAGAGGGTTGGGAGAGGAGAATAAAATCAACTAATTATATCTCCCTCATCCCAACCTTCTCCCTTAAGGGAGAAGGGGCAAGTACTTGTGAATATGCCTATACTTGAACCTTTATTCGGCCCAATTCTTTACTCTTGCCACGGCCTTAAGCCATTGATGCTTTAACGATTTAATCTGTCGCAGCTGCATGGTTCCATGAAATGACCGGTCTATCCGCCATTTCGCATTGAGTTCGCCGATGGTCCACAACCCGGTTGCAATGCCTGCCAGATAGGCCGCACCCAGCGCGGTGCTTTCCAGATTAGCGGGACGGATTACCTCAACGGCAGAGATATCAGCCTGAAATTGCACCAGCAGATTATTCATCGCGGCACCACCGTCAATTCTTAGTTGAGAAACCTGCTCGCTACTATCAGCGGCCAGAATCTGCAATAGATCGTCGACTTGAAAACAAATACTCTCCAGTGCTGCTCTGGTAATATGAGCGCGAGTTGTGCCTCGCGTAATCCCAAAGATCGCTCCGCGTGCGTTCGGGTCCCAATGAGGCGCACCAAGTCCGGTGAGCGCCGGAACGAAGTAAACGCCGCCGTTATCGGCAACGCTTCCGGCAAGCTTTTCGCTGTCCGCTGCCTGTTCGAAAAAAAGTAAACCATCGCGTAACCATTGAATCGCCGCGCCACTTATAAATATGCTGCCTTCAAGGGCGTAATTGACTTCATTGCCGATTTGCCAGGCAATGGTGGTTAACAACCCGTGTTGCGAAGCAGCACTTTTCGTTCCCGTATTCATCATTAAAAATGAACCCGTCCCATAAGTGCATTTAGTCATGCCCGTTTTGATACACATCTGTCCAAATAACGCCGCCTGTTGATCGCCGGCAATAGCGGCAATAGGAATGCCGGCGCCTATTTCGAAATTACGCGTATTCCCATAAATTTCGCTTGAGGATTT
This sequence comes from Methylococcales bacterium, assembly GCA_038319065.1. Classification (GTDB taxonomy): domain Bacteria; phylum Pseudomonadota; class Gammaproteobacteria; order Methylococcales; family Methylomonadaceae; genus Methylobacter_C. The sequence continues at coordinate 1,050 of JBBQCU010000337.1, read as the reverse complement.
GACGGCGGGTAACATGGATGCGGGTATATCGAATAACGCCAACAAATCATCATCCCATTGTAGTCGTTCGATGTTATAAAGCAGGGTCCGGGAGGCGTTGGAGACATCGGTGATATGCAATTCGCCATTGGTCAGATTCCATATCAGCCAAGAATCTATGGTACCGAAAGCCAATTCTCCACGATTAGCTTTCTCTCGCGCCCCCTCGACATGATCCAGTATCCAGCGGACTTTCGTCGCTGAAAAGTAGGCATCGATTACCAGTCCGGTTTTAGCATTAACCATCGGTTCCAGACCGGCTTCTTTAAGACGGGTACATTCATCGGCAGTCCGCCTGTCCTGCCAAACTATCGCGTTATAAATTGGTTTGCCTGATCGGCGATCCCAGACAACAGTAGTTTCTCTTTGGTTAGTGATACCGATACCAACAATATCGATAGGACAAATGTGCAGTTGCTCCATCACTTTCTTAAAAACCCCTGCTTGCGTTTGCCATATCTCCTCAGCATCGTGTTCCACCCAGCCCGGCTGGGGAAAGATCTGTTCAAACTCCTGCTGAGCCATGGAGACAGGCATAGCCTGCTGGTCATAAAGAATACAGCGTGAACTGCTCGTGCCCTGATCTATCGCTAAAATATATTTCATATCTCTCGACTGTTTGTTCTGGAAATAAAAGGTAACTGTAATTATATAATCAGGTAAGACCGCATGGAGTTTTTGCTTTACTTTGGATGAAGAGATTTGCTCATTCCCAAGCTCCTGCTTGGAAATACGGCTTTGGAAGCTCCAGCTTCCCGAAAAACAGCAAGCTAGAGCTTGTAAGATAAAAGTTCCCAAGCTGGAGAGACTGTGAAAGTATCCTAAATCCAGACGGCTTTTAAGCCGTCCTCCGTAGCATTTTTTAGAAAATCCGGGGGTTGTCTTATAATGACCGTTAATTTTTGCCTAAACAAGGTCAAACCCCGTCATTTTTTACGCATATCCCACGTTTCTTAACGTATTTCCTGGTCTTCGGGCGCAATAATCCCTCAATGCGTCAACACCGAGAAT
>JBBQCU010000336.1:0-4592 GCA_038319065.1 Methylococcales bacterium | reverse complement strand
GTTGCATAGTAGTATTCCGCAAGATAACGATGAGACTCAGCGGGTTGATTCAAGTTGCTGTAGGCTTGTGCCAATAATTGCCAATAAACCGGTAGTTGCTGGGTTTCAGTGTTTAATGAGAATAAGTTTTTTCGAGCCTGTTCGGCTTTACCTGCATTTAACAACGAAGTTATGTACTCAAGTTTAATTGCTTCATTATCCGGGAATTGTTTAATCAGTTTTTGATAGCGATCAAGCGCAGTATTATAATTTTTAGAATCCAGGGCGGTACGCGCAAGGGCTGCGGCGTATTGAGGCTGCTCCGGGTATGCCTTTGTTAATGATTGAAAAATGGCTTCAGCTTCTTTATATTTTTGCCCATTGAGTGCGATTAGCCCCATTCCATAACGGGCAACGGTACGCTGCTCGGTTGTCCCTTGAGTTAATCCGGATTGAAAATATTTTTGTGCTTCGGCTGTGTCAGTGGTTGTCAAAACCCGAATTTTTGCTTTAGTTAATTGATAGCCCAGCGAGTCAGGATATTGTTTATAAGGATATGTTTCTGCGCGCCCGCGGGTGTCCGAAATACGCGATGCAGTTACTGGGTGAGTCCTTAAAAATTCAGGGATGGCCTGACCGTAATAACGGGTTGATTGCTGTAAACGTTCAAAGAATGTTGGCATACTGCGGGGGTCGAAATGAGAGCCTGACAGTGTTTGCATGCCGACACGATCAGCCTCTTCTTCATTTTCGCGGGTAAAATCAATTTGAAACTGTACGTTTCCCGCCTGAATCGCAATGATAGCAGCTTGTCCCAAGGCAGGTGATTGTGTACCTAGTAAAATAGCCGCCAAAGTTGCTGCGACTGTAGGAATTGATAAACGGCCTGCGGCTTCCGCGGCACGAAACAAATGCCGTTGGGTAATGTGAGCAATTTCGTGCGCCATAACAGAGGCTAATTCACTTTCTGCTTCAGTCATTAAAATTAATCCTGAATTAACACCGATATAGCCTCCGGGACCGGCAAAAGCGTTGATTTCGTTTTCCAAGACTACAAAAAAATGGAATGGATGACTGGGTGCATCGCTATTAGTGGCCAGTTTTTGACCAATCGATTGAATATATTCCTGAATATCAGCATCCTGATTGATAGTTATCTGTGAGTGCAGACTTCTGAAAAATGCTTCGCCAAATTCTTTTTCTTCGGCGGGTGAGATTAGCGTGCCGGAGGAATCGCCCATATCAGGCAACTCGATTTTATTAATCTCAACGGCCTGCTGCGGTGCAGGGAATAGGGCAAGGCTTAAAGCCAGTGTTATAGCGGAGGGTTTAAACATGCTTTGTCAGGGGGAAGTGCGATAATTTAATAGTCAAGAAATGGTCATTATTAACTCGGACATTATTACTTGTCTTTTTATCCATCTACGGCGTCGTATCAAGATTTAATTTGATACGTTTAGAATTAGGAATAAAAATTCTGCGTTAAAATGTTCACGTCATCTCATTCCCATTCTCAAATTAGCACATGATCAATTAACCATAATAGAATATCAGCTATTTATTATAAACCATCGCAAATAAACATAATCAGGAAAATACAGCTTTAAAATGAAATTTGCCATTCAAGTTAATACCAGTCCATACCAGTCAAATGCCGGATTTACAGCCTTCCAGTTTGTTAAAGCTGCTTTGGCTCAGGGCCATGAAGTGTTCCGGGTGTTTTTTTATCAGGATGGCGTTTATCTGGCTTTCAAATACGCTACGCCGCCCGATGATGAGCCTCAGTTTACTGCGCAATGGAGTGAATTGGCAAAGCGTTATCAGGTCGATTTAGTGGTGTGTATCTCTGCGGCTCAAAGACGTGGATTATTGTATTCCGATGAAGCTGAAAGACAGGGTAAAAAGGATAATGACCTAGCCGAGGGGTTTCGAATTTCCGGTTTGGGACAACTGGTTGAAGCGACCCAGGAAGCGGATCGATTTATCGTATTTGGATGAGTGTTAATGAAAAGCTATTTATTTGTCTTACGCAAACCGGCGCATTGTGGTGCTCATGTTCAGGAAATGCTGGATATTATTTTAACCACTGCGGCTTTTGATCAAAAGGTCAGTATTTTGTTGCTGGATGATGGTGTGTTTCAGTTAAAAAATGACCAGCATCCGGAAAACCTTGGTATGAAAGATACAGCAGCTATTTTTAGCGCTTTGGAAATATACGATGTTAACGATATTTATGCCGAAGTAGAGTCTTTGCAGGAACGTGGCTTAAAGCCCTGTGATTTGTGTTTGCCTGTTAAGGAGTTTTATAGGAAAGATATTGGCGGATTAATGAAACTGTTTGATGTGGTATTTGCAGGGTAGCTTGTTCTTCAATTATCCTGATTGGCAAAGATAAGCTTGTCAGTAGCAAAACCCAACCGTTTGGCCTTTTCAATTAATGACTGTAAGGTCGCTTTCGGCAATTGCCTGGTACGGGATAGTATCCACAAATAGGTTTTATCGGGGCCAGTGACCATCGAATAAGCATAGTCTTTTTTATCTAACTCAATGATATTATAGCCACCATAGAACGGGCCGAAAAAGGATACCTTTAACCTGCCCTTATCGGGTTGTTCGACAAAATAGGCCTTGCCTTCAGCCTGTTCCCATTTACCATCGGCCTGATTCCAACCTTTGTTAAGCACATTGACACCGCCGTCATCTCTTAATGTGTAAGTTGCGGAAATATTATTCAAACCTCTTTCAAAGCGGTGATCCAGTCGAGCAATCTCGTACCAGGTTCCCAGATAACGGTTAATTTCAAAGCCATTAATCGCAGTTACACCCTCGGGAATTCCGGTACAACCTGATAACAAGGCAGTCATTAAACTAAACAAAACAAACAGTCTTTTCATAATGTGAACGTCAATTGAAAATGAGTGTTAACTGGAAAAGTATAACGCTAAGATTTGTAATTATGATTTAGTTTGATAGTTTACCGGTTTCTTCATTAGCACTGTTTTTTTCTATACTCGCCATTACGCCAAATAAAATATGTGATAGTCCTGTATAAAGAAAAAACATTGGGAAATTATCATCAATCTCAATTGAATTGATTTCACCGTAAAATTCCATTGATCCAATCATTAAAATCAGGAAAAAACCCACAGGAATCATTGCCTGAAAATCTTTCCTGAAATAGCAATAGCCTAAAATGACCCCTTCAGTCATCGCCAGATAGACCATTATCATGCGCAAATTGTTGTCCAGGGCGCCATAAAGATCTTCGTTAAATTCAAAAAAGGAGTAATTTCCCGATAATGACAAAATGCCCCCGGCTGTCAACACGATTACTGAAATGTAGAAATTAACTTCAAGGAGAAATTTGATGCTTTGTAATCCTTTTACTGTCATGCCATTTATTTACTATGTCAATGATTAAAAAAAAGACCCTCCCATAGACAAATTGAGAGGGTTTATAGAGGAGGACTGTTAGTATCGTCTTAAATCCATTAATTTGGATTGAAGACGTTATATAAATTCAAGGTAAATTGATAAACTTCTGAAACAATCAGAAGAGTGAAATATCTTGTTGCATAACTTACTCGCCAAAAGTTGTTTTGTCAAACAATAACTGTACAAAACATGTACAGAATTAAGCTTATAAGAAAGGTCTCTTAATGTGTGTGCAAACCAGGAGCCCAATCTAATTATGTGCAACTGACTTTAAGCAATTATTCACTGGTTTATTAGCGGCTTTAGTGGCAGTATTGACAGTATAGAAAATATGCCGTTTCTCAACTAATTAAAACATTCTATTTTGTTTAATGTCTTCAGGGGACATAATGATGAAAGTACTTATTACAGGCGGAACTGGCTTTATTGGCAGAGCATTGACCCGAAGCTTAAGTGAGGAAGGGTGTGAAGTGACCGTTTTAAGCCGGAATCCCGGCTCGGTTGAAAAAATTTGTGGTTCTGGTATTAATGCACTGAATAATCTTAGTCATCTTAAGCCGGAAGATTCTTATCAAGTTATTATCAATCTTGCGGGTGCGCCAATTTTTGATGCTCGTTGGAGCGATGCCCGTAAACAGGTCATCCGTAATAGCCGGATCAGTCTGACTAAGCAGCTGGTGGCCTGTATAGATTGCATGAGGGTTAAACCCGAACTTTTAATCAGTGGTTCTGCTGTCGGCTATTATGGCGACCAAGGCGATACCGTGCTAACCGAAAAATCAGCGTCAAACAAGGATTTTTCGCAACAACTTTGCGGCGATTGGGAAGATGAGGCAAAAAAAGCTGAACAATTGGGTGTCAGAGTCTGTTTGATCAGAACCGGACTGGTGCTTGCCGAAGGCGGCGGATTGCTGCAACGTATGCTGCTGTCATTTCGTTTGGGATTTGGCGGGCGATTAGGTGATGGAAAGCAATGGATGTCCTGGATTCATCGCCAGGACTGGATCGCTATTGCACGAATGATGATAACGGATTCAACCATGCAGGGCGCGTATAACGCAACAGCCCCAAATCCTGTTACCAATAGCGAATTTACCCGGACACTAGCAGATTGTTTAAATCGTCCAGCGCTACTTCCCGTTCCTGCCTGGCTATTAAAAATTGTGCTGGGCGAAATG
>JBBQCU010000335.1:0-4592 GCA_038319065.1 Methylococcales bacterium | reverse complement strand
GAACTCCCGGCGGTAATCAACGGCACGTTTGCCCATCCAGGAATTGAATACCGCTTTAATAGACAATTCCAGTTGTTCATAAACATCTTCAGGAAACGGCTTGCCGGTTTCTTCCAAAACGACCTGGAGGAACAGTTCACTGATTTGACGTAAATGTTCGGCATCCAGTCCCACGTCAGCTTTAATCCCGGCTTGCTTCTTGATCGCAGTGAAATGCAGATCAAATTTTTCATCATCAATACCCAATGCAACCTTACCGAATAGCTGGATAAAACGGCGGTAGGCATCATAGGCAAAGCGCGCATCGCCAGTCTGCTCAATCAGGCCTGTCAGGGTCTTGGCATTTAACCCCAAATTCAGGATGGTATCCATCATGCCGGGCATTGAGATTGCTGAGCCGGAGCGTACTGACACGAGTAATGGATTATGGCTGTCACCAAACTGTTTACCCGAGAGTGCTTCAACCTCGGCGATATGGGCTTTAACTTCTTCCAGTAAACCTTCGGGTAATTGATGCTTTTCAAGATAATCCAGACAAGCTTTGGTTGTGATGACAAATCCCGGTGGTACATTAAGTCCTATCTGAGTCATTTCACACAGATTTGCACCCTTGCCTCCCAGTAGCACTTTTTTTTTGCCGTCGCCTTTCTGGAATGAATAGATATATTTTTCAGTCATGGTTAGTTCCAAAGTTGAGTAAATGAATATAACTTGATAATTATAAAGTAATTTGATTATGCAATTATGACAGTTTTGAGGTTATCAACTTAAGCTGGGACAGATAACATCCCTCAAAGGGATGTTATCTGTTAAATCGTCCCGATTTAAATTGGAAACCGGTGTTTTAAACAGACAATGAGGTATTGTATTATTAGCCAAACGCCTCCCCGAACCGGCATTTTGCAAGGATTTATCTATTAATTAGATAATAAACTAACCCAAAAATAATCAACTGTAAAAAAACCAACCCCCAAAAATAAAGCCCAAAGAAAATAGCCTTGACTTGTTTAGGCTGTTGCGAAGAATTGCGTTTGATGAAAAATAAGCCACCCAGTGTCGAAATAATGACAATGCCAATGCCTATCGCTGCAAAGCTCACTTTTAATCCTTTACTGGCGGCGGTGCTAGCACGGTTCTTGAACCATTAGACTCCGCGGCACTTACAATACCCGCAGCTTCCATATCTTCAATCATCGTGGCGGCGCGGTTATAACCCACTTTAAAACGCCGCTGTACACTGGATATTGAGGCCTTGCGGGTTTCTGTAACAAACGCTACAGCTTCATCGTATAAGGCATCGGCCTCTGAATTGCTGCTACTGTCAGCGTTCATACTGTAGCCATCATTGGAGTCAGAGGATTCCCGTGTAATGTCTTCCAGATAATCGGGCGGCGCGGTTTGTTTTAAAAATTCAACTACGCGATGCACTTCATGATCATCGACAAATGCACCATGAGCACGAATCGGAATACTGGTGCCTGACGGTAAAAACAGCATGTCACCGTTACCTAACAGGGTTTCCGCGCCGCCTTGGTCGAGAATAGTGCGTGAATCTATACGCGATGAAACCTGAAAGGAAATACGAGTCGGCACGTTGGCTTTAATCAGTCCGGTTAATACATCAACCGACGGACGTTGCGTTGCCAAAATCAAATGAATGCCGGCTGCTCTGGCTTTTTGCGCCAGACGGGCAATCAATTCTTCAACCTTTTTACCGACAATCATCATCATGTCGGCTAATTCATCAATGACGATGACAATGCTGGGTAATTTATTCAGGACGGGAAAATCTTCACCTTCTTCCAGCGGGTTTACCAGTTGGAACATAGGATCTCTGATGGTCTCGCCTCTTGCAGTCGCTTCATCAATCAAATGATTAAAACCGGCAATGTTTCTGACCCCCATTTTGGACATTAATTTGTAACGTCTTTCCATTTCAGCAACCGCCCAGCGCAGGGCATTGCTAGCTTCCTTCATATCGGTAACAACGGGTGTTAATAAATGCGGTATGCCTTCATAAACCGATAATTCAAGCATTTTAGGATCTATCATAATCAACCGCACTTGTTCGGGCGTAGCTTTATAGAGCAAGCTGAGGATCATGGTATTGATAGCGACTGATTTTCCAGAGCCGGTAGTACCAGCGACCAGGGCATGAGGCATTTTGCCAAGATCGGCCACCAAAGGCGTGCCGGAAATATCCTTGCCCATCGCCAGTGTCAACAAGGATTTCGCTTTTTCAAATGCGGGCGAAACCAATAATTCCCGCAACGTCACCATTTCCCGTTCTCTATTAGGGATTTCAAGACCGACTACCGATTTACCCGGGATAATTTCAACAATACGCACACTGGTGACGGACAAAGCCCTCGCCAAATCTTTGGACAGGCTGCTAATACGGCTGACTTTTACACCTGCTGCTGGTTGCAATTCAAAACGGGTAATAACAGGACCTGGATGAAAACCCACGACCGCCACAGCAACGTTGAAATCGGCAAGAATATCTTCCACCAGTCGGGACATTTCCTCCAAATCGGTTTGCGAATAACCGATAACCCGAATATCTCTTTCATCCAGTAAATTTAAGGAAGGCAATATGCCTTCGCTGGCATTAAATTTAGGGAGTGGGTGTTTTTGCGGTTGTTTATTGTTTTTTTCAATCTGCATCACATCTTTTTCGGCAGGAGATACAACTGCTTTAATGCTGGAGTTTCTCTGGATATCGGGCTTTTCAGAAGGCTTATCAACTGACACGATAGATTTATTCGAACGGTCAAGCCATAAGTTGGTAAAAGTGTGACTAACAATGCGACATAAAAATACCGTATATTTACCAATAAGATCAATAAAGGTTATCCAGGACAAATCGGTAGCTAATGTAATTCCAGACAATAAGAGGACTATTAAAAATAAGGTTGCGCCTGAATTACCGAATAAAATCAGTACTGCGTCTCCGGTTTCCTGGCCTAAAATACCACCGGTGCTGCCAGGCAGTTCTACACCCACTCTTAGTACATACAGATATAATAATGCGGCTCCAGAAACAATAGTTGCTATAGAACCTAACCACTGTAACGCAATTGTCATTGTTTGTTGGCTTGGCCTGGCCTTTCCGTATAACAGATAACCATGCCAGGAGATAATGACAGGAAAAAGATACGCGATTAAACCAAAAAAGCTGAGAGTAAAATCAGCGAGCCACGCACCAAAAACACCGCACGCATTAGTGACTGTCTGGACCGTACCGCTGTGCGTCCAACCGGCGTCCTCATTACTAAAAGTAATCAAGGAAATTAAAAGAAACAAAGCAACCGCAAAAAAGCCCAAGACTGCAATTTCACGTAAACCCCGAAATGTTTTTTCTTCCATTACAGCAGACATAAATTATCGCTCGACATATATTAATACAAATAAAACAGGATTATAGATCAATGTTCGCATATTCTACATTAATATTGACCACAAAAAAATCCAGCTTTTTTTTAGACATACACTCATAGCATACACAATAACATTTACGAAACAGGGTTTCACCTGCATAATTCAATTTATTTATCCTAATTTAGCTCCCGTAGAGGTTTTTTAATGAATGACTCCAAACACTGTCGTCTTTTAATTCTCGGCTCCGGCCCTGCCGGTTACACGGCTGCTATTTATGCAGCCCGCGCTAACCTGAATCCAGTGATCATCACCGGCATGCAACAAGGCGGACAATTAACTACCACCACAGAAGTTGATAACTGGCCCGGTGATGTTGAAGGTTTGCAAGGCCCTGATCTTATGGAAAGAATGCGCCTGCATGCAGAACGATTTGAAACTGAGATTATTTTTGACCACATCCATACTGCCGAGTTATCTGCTCGACCTTTCACCTTGACAGGCGACTCCGGCACTTACACCTGCGATGCGCTGATTATTGCGACCGGAGCTTCAGCACGCTATTTGGGTCTGGAATCTGAAGATGAATTTAAAGGCAAAGGTGTTTCGGCTTGTGCGACTTGTGACGGTTTTTTCTACCGTAATAAACCCGTAGCAGTGATTGGGGGTGGTAATACAGCGGTCGAAGAAGCTCTCTATCTAGCGAATATCGCCTCAAAAGTTACTGTAGTTCATCGACGTGACAAATTCCGTTCTGAAAAAATTCTCTCTAATAAATTGATTGATAAATCACAAAACGGTAATGTCGTTATTGAATGGAATTCATTTCTGGATGAGGTGCTGGGTGACGATATGGGCGTTACCGGCGTTAGAATCAAAAGCACCCTCGATAACTCAACCAAGGAGCTGGATGTTCATGGCGTCTTTATTGCCATTGGACATACGCCAAACACGGGGATTTTTGAAGGTCAGCTGGATATGGACCACGGCTACATTAAAGTAAAAAGCGGCATTGCCGGCAATGCCACTGCAACCAGTGTAGAAGGTGTGTTTGCAGCAGGTGATGTAATGGACTCTGTTTACAAACAAGCAGTAACCTCAGCTGGTTCCGGTTGCATGGCTGCACTGGATGCTGAAAAATTTCTTGATGAATTAAAATAGTTAAAAGGATCAAGGTTCAATTTGCCGCCTTGAACCTTGAAAAATATGCAACT
>JBBQCU010000334.1:0-4612 GCA_038319065.1 Methylococcales bacterium | reverse complement strand
CATGTCCCTGAGAGGCCAAAAAGCCCTGTTGATCTGTAAACACGCACAAACCGCTATCGATCTGGAACAAACCTTAAAAAATCGTGCGGGTATTGCTTCGGCAGTTTTTCATGAAGGCATGACTATTATTGAGCGGGACAGGGCAGCGGCTTATTTTGCCGACCAGGAAAGCTCTGCGCGGCTATTGATCTGTTCCGAAATTGGTAGCGAAGGTAGAAACTTTCAATTTGTCCACCACTTGATTCTGTGGGATTTACCAACCAACCCCGATTTATTACAGCAACGCATCGGCAGGCTGGATCGTATCGGTCAGAAACATATCATTCAGATACACATTCCGTACCTGGAAAATACTGAACAGCACATCTTGTATCGATGGTATGACGAAGGACTTAATGCGTTTCGCAGCAATAATTCGGCTGCCCAGCCGGTTGCCGATATCCTGCACGATGAACTGGAAGAAGTACTGCGCAACAATAATCAGGCTGATATTGATGCGTTTATCGCCAAAACCCAGGCTTTAAGTACAGAAATTGAAACACAATTGCACAATGGCCGTGATCAATTGCTGGAATTGAACTCGTGCCGTAAAGAATTAGCCGACGAACTGATTGACCAGTTGAATGCCTATGAACATGAAGGCGTGCTTTGGCCTTACATGGAAGATGTGTTTGAATGTTATGGGGTTGATACCGAGTTTCATTCTCCGGATTGCTTTATTATTCGTCCCAGTGATCATTTGCGTGTTTCGCACTTTCCCGGTTTACCTGAAGATGGCATGACGGTAACCGTTAACCGGCAGATTGCCCTGGCGCGTGAAGAACTGCAATTTATGACCTGGGAACACCCGATAGTAACAGCGGCAATGGATCTGGTATTGTCCAGCGAAACAGGTAATGCAGCTATCAGCGTGATCAGACACAGTGATTTAAAGGCAGGACAGTTTTTGCTGGAATGTTTGTTTATTGTCGAATGCAGTGCGCCTGCCGAATTACAAATTGGCAGATTTCTGCCGCATACGCCAATACGGGTATTGATCAACCAACATCAAAAAGATTTAACGGAAACCATTGAACATCGTAGTTTACTGGAAACCGGCAAAAATTTTGATAAACAACAAATCGTCAACTTCCTTAATAATCAGCGACTCCCCATCACCCAGCTTTTGGCTGCGGCGGAACAAAAAGCCAAAACCGATATGCAACAGCTTATTGAAGATGCAACCAAAGCCATGCTCGACTCACTAGGGTCCGAAATAAAACGTCTGGTCAGGCTGAAAAAAGTCAATCCGACCATTAAAAAAGAAGAAATTGAGCATCTGAAAGACATGACTATGCTGGCGCATGAAAATATTCAAGCCGCGCATTTAAGGCTGGACGCTGTGCGTTTCATTATTACCAGTTGAGTCAGGCTATGTTAAATATCGGCAAGACCAATAAACTGAACGTCGTTAAAAAACAGGGCGCAGACATCTATCTTGATAACGGCACATCAGGAAAAGTGTTGCTGGCGGACAAAAAATTACCCGAAAGCTGCCAGCTGGGAGACACCCTGGAGGTATTTGTCTATGTGGATTCTGAAGGCCATCTGGCGGCTACCACCAAAATGCCATTGACACAGGTGGATGAAATTGCCTGGTTAAAAGTGGTATCGCTAAATTATGTGGGTGCCTTTTTGGATTGGGGCTTACCTAAAGATTTGCTGGTGCCTTTTAGTGAACAACACCACGAGATGGAAGTCGGCAGGTCTTATCTGGTTAAAGTTTTTCTCGATGACAAAAACCGTATTGCCGCCACCACCAAGATTGATCGTTTTATCAGTGATGAATCCGTCGATTTTGAAGCCGGACAAAAGGTATCGTTGATCATCGCAGAGCAAACCGAACTGGGCTTTAAAGCCATTGTGAATAATACGCACTGGGGTTTGTTATATCAAAATGAGCTATTTCAACCGCTCAGAAAAGGCCAAAAACTGGACGGCTATATCAAAAAAATAAGAGACGATCAAAAAATTGATCTCAGTCTTCATCATCCGGGCTACGGCAAAGTGGTATCGCTGACCGATCACATTTTAATTAAGCTGAAAGAAAACGATGGCGTATTGATGTTAAGCGATAAAAGCCCGCCTGAAGCTATTTATGCCGCCTTCGGGGTCAGTAAAAAAGTATTTAAACAGGCGATTGGAGCGTTGTACAAGAAAAAGCTAATCACCCTTGATAAAAGTGGGATCAGGCTGGTTTGATGTTCACATTCAGTGACTGAGTAAAACGGAGTCTGCTGGAAAAGTAAGTTCAGTGCTAGTCAAAGACTAATATTTTCCAGTAATCAGCTTTCGTTTAAGGCCAAACAGAACTTTACTTTATGCTTGCCCAATTGTAATCCCGGTAAAACTGAGAACATGAAGGAAGAACGTTAGTCTGTTGACTTAGCCTAAGGATTGCAGTTGCCCAGGACATTGAGTAATTCCTTACGCAACTGTTCCTGCTTGATAGGGTCGGATAGTGGACGAAAGCTTGAATCAGTAATATAAAACACATCTTCAACACGGCTACCAATTGTGGTTATTTTTGCGTTATGCAACTTGATTTTTTGCTGATTGAAAACCTGGCCAATTTGAGCGAGAAGCCCTTGCCGGTCAGTGGTGATTAACTCAAGTATCGTCTGACCGTTTACCGAATCAGAGTGAAATTGAATGTCAGTTGGGATAGGGAAATATTTAGCCTGTCTGGATATCCGTTGAAGGTTGATATGTTCTTTGATTTCCTGATGCAGCAAATTATTACGCAACGTGTTACAGATATGGTCGATCCGATATGCATCATTGACCGGTTGACCGGATTGTTCTAGCACTTGAAAAATATTGAAAGTATCGAATGCATAATCATGGTTCGTTGTCATAATCCGGGCATCAAGGATACTTAGCCCTATTTGGTCCAATGTTGCCGTGCTGATTGAAAATAAAGTGTCCCTTTTTTTTGCATATATAAAGATTTCAGCATTGCCAAGACGAGTTTGTGATCTGAATAGAACCAGCGGCAGGTCGGTTTCTTTGGCTGAAGCGATGGCGTACGTATGCCAGATGATTTCATCGACAGTATACCGCAAGAAATAATCCCCACTAATATCCTGCCATATTTTTTCCAGGTCCGGTTCCTGGAAGCCAAGCCCTAACAGCTCGTCCAACGCTTCATTTTTATTTTCCATGATTCGGTTATCCATGGCGAGCGGACGTTGTAATCCCCTTCTTAATACGCTTCTGGCTGCCGAGTAAAGTTCTTTGATGAGTGAATCTTTCCAGCTATTCCATAATTTAGGATTAGTTGCCCGTATATCTGCAACAGTTAAGAGATATAAATGATTAAGGTATTCGATACTGCCGACTTTATGGGCAAATTCGAGGATAACATCCGGGTCATTGATATCTTTTCGTTGGGCTGTCGTAGACATTAAAAGATGGTTGCAGACAAGCCAGGAAACAAGCCTTCTGTCATAGGGTGTAAAATCGTGCTGATGACAAAAAGCTTCGACCAATGCTTCGCCTATTGTTGAGTGGTCGCCCTCTTGGCCTTTGGCAATATCATGAAATAACGCCGATATATACAATATTTCCGGCTTACGAATGAATAAAAATAATTCATTGCAGAACGGCATTTCATTTCGGTGTTTATCGATTGAGAAGCGACGCAGATTCCGAATTACAAAAAGGGTATGCGCATCTACGGTATAAATGTGGAATAAGTCATACTGCATGCGGGCCACAATATTGGCAAAATGGGGAAGATAAGCGGCCAAAACTCCATAGCGGCTCATTCTTCTTAATTGCGTGGTTATGCCTTGGGGTTGCCGGAAAATCTCTATGAATAGGTTATTCGCTGTTTTGTCCCGGCGAAATGCATCGTCAATAAGGTGCAAATTTTTACGGATCAGCCGGATTGTGGTTGCCCCCACACCTTTCAGATCGCTGTTTTTTTCCAAGACTAAAAACATTTCCAGCAACATGATAGGCTGACGTTCGAAAACTTTATCATCTTTGGCTTCCAGATAATTGTTAACTACGATGAAATACTCGCCCAGGGGTTTCGGTTCGCCCGCGGACTTGTCCATTACAAGCCGTTCATTGAAAAGCTGCAACAGCATTTCGTTAAGGCGTTGAACATCAAGAATGGTCTTAAAGTAAAACTGCATAAACAGTTCAACATCTTGATTGAAATGCTCGCTTTCGTTAAAAAAACCAAATTGTGTGGCCAGTTCACGCTGATATTCGAAAATAAGCCGGTCTTCGCTACGATTATTAAGTACATGCAAGGCATAACGAATCCGCCACAATACCTGCTGGGCCGAAAAAAGCTGGTTGTATTCGAATTCCGTTAAAAAACCATTTTTGATCAGCTCCTTTAGAGTTGCAGAATTGTAGTGCCGCTTAAATACCCAACTGATGACTTGAAAGTCCCTCAATCCTCCTGGTCCTTCTTTAATATTGGGTTCGAGATTATAGGCGGTATCGTGGTATTTCTCGTGCCGCTGTGCTTGCTCCAATATTTTGGCGGTGAAAAACTGGCGCGATGGCCAAATTTTATCGGGGCCTATGTCATCAAGTAGTTTTTTATAAAGAT
>JBBQCU010000333.1:0-4626 GCA_038319065.1 Methylococcales bacterium | reverse complement strand
AATCGCGCATAATGCTGCTGGGATATTAATTCGACTTCGATACCCAATTCCCGGCCAATTTTAATAAACTTTTTAAGTGCGCCCCGGTTGCTCGGCGGTAATTTTTCTTCCGGATTAATCAGCATGGCAAGATCATAACGCGCCGCTTTACGAGCGCGGCCTTTACGCCAGACTTTTTTGCTGAATTTATCCAATGCTTCGGCAAAAGCCGTTTGTTGAGGATCATCCAGGTCACGGTAAGAGACTGGTTTCAAGGCATTTATTTCCCATTGCTTGCGAAAACTTAAAGTGACTTCCAGAACCGGGCAGGAAAAACGTTCAAACAGGAGTCTTGCCAGCTCGTGAAACGAGGGATCAGCGGTGGTGCCAAAATAACTCAACAGCGTTATGTCATTATCCTTATTATGGCGGCTTTTAAACGCGCGAGCTAAAGTTGGTGACAGGTCTTCAAGTTGTAGTTGGTAGAGCGCCTGTTTACCCAGGTCATTGAGTACCTTGACAGAAGGGATAACGTGATGTGCTCTCGCTTCAGCCAGCAAGGAACAATAATAACCATCGGAAAGATAACTATAGCTGCTGCAAAGATTAATGACGCGAACACGTTGTTGAGGTTCACCTTGTTCAGTTGCAAGATAGGTTTCAAAGGTAATGACCTGTTCGCTAGGGTAGTAAGGGTTCCAGTCGGAAAGATTGTCGACAACCAGAAGGGTGCGTGCCATGGCAAAAGTAATCCTGTAGTAAGTGAAGTATAATTTTGAAACCAGTCAGGTTTTTACACAAGGAGTTTCTGAGTGTAGGGAATAATATTTCAGATTTGACTTAACTGGGGCTATGCTAAGGAACGAGCATGAATTTACTCGAGTATTATTTTCCCTTTCCCCGGCCCCTTCGACACAGCTCAGGGCAGGCCTCTCCCGGAGGGAGGGAGTAAAATGTTATAGTTGTTTAATGCATGTTCCTAAGAAAAAATGGTTGTTATTTTTAAGCGGGACAAAAAGTCCGGAGTTAGAACTGTTCTGTGTTTAGTTAAAAGCCCAAAAAACCTTCAGGTATTCCTTATGACCTCTTATCTTCCTTTTACCGCTATCGATACAGAACTATTTCCTGCAGACTATGCATCGGGCAGGCAACGTTGGTTAGCTGAACCGGACAGCAAAATGCACTGTTTTTCCTATCCCTGTCCGGGCACAAGTCCTGAAGGCGAAGCGCTGTTTACCGATACCGCCTGGATCGGCCCGGAAGATGCCGCAAAGGTTGTGGTTTTGATCGGCGGCACGCATGGGATTGAAGGTTTTGCAGGCAGTGCGGTAGAAATCGATGTTTTGCGCCTGATAGCGGGTGGACATATTGTGTTACCGGCTAATACTGGAGTATTAATGATACATGCATTAACGCCCTGGGGTTATGCCTGGCTGCGCCGCTGTGATGCCGACGGGGTTGATCTTAATCGCAATGTGGTCGATTTTTCCAGGCCATTACCCGAAAATAGCGGTTATGAAGCGTTAAAATCCGCGTTGTTTTTGGTTGATGCACTGCAACGGCAGATAGCATTTGCAGAGTTTGAACGGTTAAACGGCCGTGAAGCGCTGGAAAAAGCGATCAGTGGGGGACAATACAGCGATCCGGCCGGTCCTTTCTATGGAGGCAAGGCGCCCGCGCATGGCCGGCTGGTTGTCGAGGACCTGATGCGCAAGTACGCCCTGCAACAACGGGATTTGGCAGTCATCGATATACACACCGGGCTGGGATCTTTCGGTAACGGTGAAATTATTTGTGACCATCAGCCCGACAGTCCGGCAACGAAAGTCGCACGTCAATGGTATGGAGATTCAGTGACCTTGCCTTTACTAGGCACGTCCAGTTCAGTGCCTAAACTGGGTTTACTGGATTATGCCTGGCACTCCATTATGAACGAACACAGTTGTTATATTACGCTGGAATTTGGTACCTATAGAACTGATCAATTGTTTGAAGTATTACTACGCGATCATCAACTGTGGGCGCAGTCCGGTAATGACGTGGAGCGACGAGAGCATAGTCAGCTTATGCGCCATCACTTTTGTCCAAATGATAAAGCCTGGAAGGAAATGGTGTTGTTTCGTGCCAGACAAGTGATTAGTCAGGCTTTGGGAGGATTGTCCCTTTGATTGTTTTAATTCGTAACGCAAAACTTGCGGATCTTGATGAATTGGTAGCGCTCGAAAAGTCTTGCTTTGAAACCGATAGACTAAGCCGGCGCAGCTTCAAACATTGGATTACGACAGACCATCGGGCTTTGCTGGTCGCCGAAGTGGCAAATGCAGTCGCAGGCTATATCCTGATTATTTATCATCCGGGTACAAGATTGGCCAGGATATATTCGATTGCCGTGGCTCATCAGCAAAGAGGCTTGGGGTCAGCCAAACAACTGATGATTGCAGGCGAGCAAGCCGCTATTGATAGTGGCAGGTTATACCTGCGCCTTGAAGTGAGCGTGGATAATATCCCCGCAATTAAACTCTACGAAAAGCTGGGATATCAGAAATTCGGGATATACCGGGATTATTATCAAGATCACAAAGACGCCTTACGTTTTCAAAAGCGTATCCGCCGTTATCACGATACGCTACAGCACCGCTCAGTCCACTGGTTAAGACAAACCACGCCGTTTACCTGTGGTCCTGCTGCGCTGATGATGGCTATGCATGGCATCAACCGGGCCTATCAGCCCTCACAAGAAGAAGAAATCAATCTATGGCGTGAAGCAACCACTATTTTTATGACGTCCGGGCATGGCGGTTGTCACCCGATTGGTTTGGCATTAGCGGCAAAACGCAGGCAATTTTCAGTTGAAGTCTGGATAAACCAAACGGGTACGTTATTTATTGATGGCGTCCGAAATGAAGAAAAAAAGCAGGTGGTTGAATTGGTGGATAATTGTTTTAAGCGTCAGGCAACCGAACAGGAGATCAAACTTCATTATGCCAATATTACCCAGGATGAGCTGATTAGTGCATTCAAAGCGGGTGCGATACCGCTGATACTCATTAGTACATTCCTTATGGATAGAAAAAAGGCGCCGCATTGGGTGGTCATGAGCGGATTTGATGATGATTGCTTATATATGCATGATTCCGATCCGGACGATGGGCGGCAAAGTGAAATCGACTGCCAGTTTATTCCCATTGCCCGTGAGGATTTTGACAGAATGTCCTGTTTTGGTAAAAACAGATTGCGGACGGCAGTGATTATTTGGCCGGGTTAGCTAAAACAGAAAAGATCCTCAATAGCCATTTTAGTTTGTTCAATCAGCAAGATTCATAGCAATGAACTTTCGAGTGATTCCACAGGTCGCAAAATTAAGTGACTCATTTATTGATTGAAAGAGGGCATATCGGTGATTAAAATCAAATAAAGGGTTGGCCGAAAAAAATTTTAGAAAATAATGAGCGTTCTGCTCTATAAGGCAACAGGAGTTTCACCATGCGATATATATTAATGTTAGTTTTCGCTATGACTGCATCTTTTAGCCACGCGCAGTCAGTCAACAATCCACAGTCTGAAATAGCCGCCGTAACTTCTCAGCCGGACAGCTCGACAAAAAATTCCGGCGAAAATAATTTGCTAGGTTTACCTCCTGTACCGGTCCTGGCAAATAATCCGCAAACGCCCGCCAAAATTGAATTGGGTGATAAACTTTTTCATGACAAACGATTTTCTGTCGATGGAACAGTCAGTTGTGCTAAATGCCATGACGATAAACGGGCATTTACTGATAATTTAACTGTTTCAGCCGGCCATAACGGATTGACCGGAACACGCAATGCTCCCACGGTATTGAATGCTGCATTCAATAAGTTCCAATTCTGGGACGGACGCGAACCCGACCTGGAAAGTCAATCCAAACAGCCCTTAATTAACCCCGTTGAGCACGGCTTTGCCAATTATGAGCCAATACTGGAAATAATCCGCAAAGATCCAGACTATCCTGCTGCATTCCAATCTGTATTCGGGGTAAGCAGCGAAAAAATAACCATAGACCATATGGCAAAAGCGATTGCAAGCTTCGAACGCACACTCGTTTCGGGAGATTCACCCTTCGACCATTATTATTTCAAGGGTCAATCCGATGCAATGACGGATGCTCAAATCCGGGGATTCAATCTTTTTGTCAGCCAAGGGCGCTGCGTTTCCTGTCATATCATTGAACAGGATCAGGCGCTTTTTACTGACGGCCGGTTTCACAATATCGGCATCGGAATCAATCAGATTCAACAAGATATTCCCCGTTTGACAAAAGCATTCTTGGAAGCAAAAAATAAAGGCGGAAATGTCGACGTTATGGTTCTATCGGATAAAAAAACTTCCGAATTAGGCCGTTTTGCGGTAACCGATGATTTAAGCCAAATCGGCGCTTTCAAGACACCTACTTTGCGCAATGTTGAATTGACCGCGCCCTATATGCATGACGGCAGCCTGAAGACCTTAAAAGAGGTGATGAATCACTATAATAACGGCGGTGTCGAAAAAGCCGGCGACCGCGTCAACGATTTTCTAAGCGGTGGTATACGCCCGCTAAATCTGACCGATGCACAACAGGAAGATTTGGTGGCATTTATGAAGGCACTGACCAGCTCAAAGTTTAGC
>JBBQCU010000332.1:0-4642 GCA_038319065.1 Methylococcales bacterium | reverse complement strand
AACCAGATATAAGCCACAGGCTCTGGCTTCTCCATCAAGATATTTACCTACCAATTGCTCAGGAATATCTAAATTCGGCTTCACATTTGAATCAACTTTCACTTCGAAAACAACACAGGGATTTAATTTATATGAACCATCTTCGGGAAGCGTGGCTTGAATCAATAAATCCGTTCTCTCGCCGATGCCAAAGCTTCGAAGATTTCTTATTTCTACTTCGCGGTTAATGATAATGCGGCGTCCTCGCCATTCCCTGTCCAGGTAGAACTTGAGAAAGTCGGATAATCTTTGTTCGGAAAAAGGTTTTTTCTGTTGTTCATCCCATAGAAAAACCGCCAGCGGTGGCGATCCGTGCTGCGCTTCATAAGCGAATCGTTGTAAAGCCTCTTCGACAGCGACCATCAATTCTCGACTATTCCTAACAACGGTGGCAGTTTCATCGTTCAGTAGTTTAATGGCTTCCAGAAAAGACAGTTGTGTTCGCTCATTACGCCAAAGCTGTTGGTAGCCATCGGCTCTTGCTCGAACTAACCAAGTTTTATCTGGGTATGCTGTGCAAATTCGGTCTAATTCTTTGACGGCGTCAGGAGTTCCCATTGATACCAGCCTACCTATCATCGAATCTCGTAAATGAGCCGCGTCATGACGAGGGGTTGGAGTGTAAACATCTGCTCTAGCAGGATCTTCAGTTGCGGGGAACAAGGTATTGAGCCGATTAAATAGCCATCCCAACTGGGATGGATCAAGCTCCGTCGTATTTACAGCAGTATGACTTGTCGATACTGCTCCGAAAACCACTTCTCGAGCAAAAGAGTCATCGTCGGTCAACATTGCTTGAATATCTTCCCAAGCACGACTTGGCACACTTTCCAACAATGTTCTGGCGGCAGAAAGTCGATTAGTTTCGTCAACTTCTTTCATAAACCAGTACTTAACTTGGTCAATCGCTTCATCAACTCCTCGATCAATTAAAAATTCTGCCAATCCTAATCGAAGGTGAAACGGCCAAGTAAGTTCGTTCAATCGAGTAAACAGCAATTTTTGCAACGATGGATGCCAAACAGAAGAGAGCGAATTCAATAGTGATAGATGACCAGTTAATGCCTGATGGTCTAATATCTTTAAAACATTAACATCAAAAATATCTGGATTTGCTGCTCTCAATTTTCGAAATATTGATTCTCGCAAATCATTAGACCGGTAATGGTGCGCCACTAAAGCCAAACACCAACGTTCCCATGTCTCATTTCTTATTTTACTCAAGTTATTTGTAATTGTGAGTATCACAAATGCGAATCCACCTAAACGTTCATCTACAGTAAAAGAGTTTTTCAGGAAGGCACTCTCCTCAGGTAGTGTTGTTTGTTCAATGTACGATAAGGCAATTTTCGCTATCCGATTCCGGAGATCTTGGTCGGCGGCTAGCCAAATCGGCAATTCCTCCGGCTCATGTGGAAAACCATAGCCGCCATTTTCGTTATAAGTGAGGGAAAAAATGAGTTGCGGCCATTGCTCGATTTTACCCGCCTCGCAGTCGTGCAAATGCCGTTCAACATAGGTTTGGGGCGGATTTGGAAGTTGCTCAATCTCTTCTTGGTGCTTATACGCCTTTTCCCTGGCCTGATCTTCTAAATATGCTTTCCTTATTTCTATAGTTTCTTTACTTGTTAGGTCGGTGGGTTTTATTAACCAGTGCATCTGCTTGGCAAGAATTAAGTCTGGATTTGCAACTCCTTGCCCTGCCCGATTTAGAACGCCCTCTGCAACTTCTGTACTTGAGTAGAACCTGATCAATTTGTTAAGTATTGCCGCAATAACGCGGTGTTCAGATTCGGAAATATTGCTATCCAAATGATCTAATAACCACAAGCCATCCTCTTTCCTGATGCAGCTTTCATCAGAAAATGTTATCCAGTCACTTGCTTCTTCCGGCTCAATTTGCCTTATCAGTTCGGCAAGTAAAATTTGTCGTTTTTCGACATCATCCAAAGGGTTTGGAATTGCATCTTGTTTAGTTCCATTAAAAAAACAACGGTGGTTAGCCCTAAGAACTTTTAGGATTTTCACAATCTCCTCGACCATGCCGGGGGCAGTTATATACCCAAAAGCCTGGATTAATATTCGGGTTGATAATTTTTCTGAAGAAAATGCACCATAAGGAATCGGCGTATGAGAGATAAGCCAATGCAAACCCGCCAATAGATCATCAGGTTCTAGTAACGCCAGAAACGATTCTTCATAGACGATGTATTTAAGATCACTTGGTGCATTTTCAATAAACTCCGGTGATATTTGGGTAAAGAAAGCTTCGGCTCCCATTAGACGAGGGCCAAGCACTGCTAATGCGGTCCCTTTAAGGGATAGGTCATCATTTATAGTGGCAAGGGGAACTAAACGTTTTTTAGCTGCATCGTTTTCAAAATCACCAAGAAAACGTGCAGCGAGATTTCTTAAGGATAAATCTGCCTTGGCATCCAATGCTAAATCGGCAAACTGATAACCAAGGCTGTGTAGTTCACAAGCTCTGGCAATTCTGCATGCCAAGGCTCTGGATGCAAAAGGACTGGAACTATCGGTTATAACTTGAGCTAGTTTAATGTCCAAACCCGGATAGCTCAGTTTTGACAACCTTTCACGGTCATAAGAAGGCCGTTCTTCTTTTGCCGCAATTTCCAATAGTCCATCTACCAATGCAGGTAAATCGCTTTTAGCCAACGTTGCCAAATCAGATTCAAGGGCGGCATAGGGTTCGTGCTCAATCAGCCATTCTAATACTTGTTTATCAAGTGCCGCTAACCAAGCGGCCGTTTCGTATAAATCCGGGATTAGCCGCCCACTGTCTGGATGTAGCAATAGCTTTAACTTTTGCTGGCTTGAAACGTTGCTTTGGGCGATATACCAAGCCGCTAAGAATTCAGCAAAAGTTCGGCTGGCAAATTGAAAGCGGTATATATCAAGACGGGTAAATACGCCTGTTAATGCCAAGGTTTCGGTAATTGCAGTTTCGTCAATATCGTATTTGGATTCGCCACGGGCTTCAGGACCGATAATCGCTTTTGCGGTTAACAGTCCTTGCGGACATTCAAGTTTGGCACCATTCCAAATGCCATTACAACCTTGCAATAAGTAACCAACTGATAATCTGGATGCTGTTAAAAATCGTGCCTCGGTTGCGACTGAACCGGTCTTTTCATATTTTCTTCGGGCAGGGCTGTCCTCGCACAGTAAACGTAGCCCTTGCTCAAAAATTTCTGTGCGCTTTTGTGGCAGTCGGCCTTGTTTATAAAGCTCAAGCATGAAGCCAAGGGTTACGGGAATTGCCGCGAGCTGTTCAACTTCCCGTTTAGCTATGGCTTTTAAATATTTATCTTCAGCTATGCTGCTAGTGCGGGCTGCGATACGCACGTCTTCTTCTCGCAAGGGACAAAGACGCAACTTCTTAACTGGCGTGTCGTTTATAGATTGCCATCGCTCCTGGAAAGCATTTTCCAACAATTCTGGCCAACTTGATGCCCGGCAGGTAATGCGAACGAACACACGTTCCGGGCTGTCAATTTTATTGATGAATTCGCGGTGCAGCCAATCAGCGGGGGAATGAAGACCACATTCGTCAAGGCCGTCAATGAGCACCCATAACTTTCTGCCTTGTTCGACCATAGCTAATTTTTCTTTATCTAAGAGTTCAGCTTTTAAATCTGTCTGTTCTCCCGGCCCATAGGTTTTAAGATCACAAAACACAACTAAATCATCCGGTTCTTCGGATTTCAGTCGTTTGTGCTCATCAGATAAAGCCTGGCTTTTGCCGAGTCCAGGATCACCTAAGAGAATTAACACCGATATTTGTGTCAACTCAGAAAGTTTTTTGGGGAGAGAAGGATAAAAATGCCGGTGTTCTTCAGATGGGAGTATGAGGTATCCGCGCTGAAAAAAGGCGCAGTAATCACTATCCCCTTCTGGAAACCAATAGCGGAGCCATGGGTAAATAAGGTTGCTATCAGTCATATTGTATTGAAATCTGGTTGAAAAATTAGGACGGAAATTTGCCCAATACTAAATTCTTGGAAGTATAGATTTACGTCATTCATTATCGCAGCATTTACAAAAAAGTATTTATATCTGGACATAAATTGGAAACAGGCGGGATTAGTTGCAATATGAATAATTCAGCTGGGTATATCGGCTATGCCGTTTATGCCTAGCATTTTGATGATTGAACATGGAAACAGCTATTAATTTACCCGCCGACATTCCGGAATCCGGTGATAGAACGGTAGAAGGAAAGTCTAAAATAAGCCCCCTATATTGAGGCCCAGGAATGTCGGGCATAAACAGTATGCACGACTAAAAGACTTAATTGCCTTTGTCATCCATAACCGCCAGATGATTTGGAAGGTTGTGCAGGTTTTACCGGTACCGGTTGCCATAACGAACAGGATGCGCTTTTGCCCTTTGGCAACGGCTTCAATGAGACGCTTAATGGCTTTTACCAGTTAATTGCGGGGCTCTTTACCTCGTCGTTCCCACGCTCCGGCGTGGGAATGCCGCCGGTGACGCTCCAGCGGCACGCACCGCGGGAGCGTTGCAGGATGAATTCCCACGCCGGAGCGTGGGAACTATATCCAAGCTAAATGCGGTTAGTCAG
>JBBQCU010000331.1:0-4655 GCA_038319065.1 Methylococcales bacterium | reverse complement strand
TAACATACTGATTATAAATGATAAATAAGATGACTTGAAAACCGTTGAGGGTTGATCCCCTCCCAGGGTTCGAATCCCTGCTTCTCCGCCATTCAATCAAACGCTTGTTTTAGATTAAAACGGCAATTAAATTTAAAATCCCGTCCCAATTAGTTTTTGAAACATTTTTTCCTAAAAATTAACGCTTATAAATTATAACAATTACCGTTATTCTATTTACAACCGCACTTCCTCGCTCTTTGGCCTTTGAATCTCACTAGCATAGGGCAAAATCCGTGTAGATGGGCCTGCTTTAATTTATAGGCTGAATAGAGGTATTCGATTTTGATAAAACCAATAAAAAAATGTAGTTGGGCGCTTTCGAGCCCTTTGGAAGGACGTTATCATGATCTTGAATGGGGTGTCCCTGTTCATGATGACCGGCTTTTGTTTGAGTTTCTTATTCTTGAAGGGGCACAAGCCGGATTAAGTTGGGTTACAATTTTAAAAAAACGTGACGAATACAGAAAAGCTTTCGACAATTTTGAAGCCGGCATTATCGCACAGTATGACAATAACAAAATCAACTCATTGTTGGCTAATCCAGGCATTGTAAGGAATAAGCTGAAGGTTAATGCTGCCGTACTCAATGCAAAGACTTTTTTGGATGTTCAAGAAAGCTTTGGCAGTTTTGATGAGTATATTTGGTTATTTGTTGATCACCGGCCTTTGCATAACGTCTGGAAAACCGCTGCTGACATTCCTGTTTCTACCCGGCTATCTGAATTAATGAGCAAAGACCTCAAAAAGAAAGGCTTTAAGTTTGTAGGCAGTACTATTTGTTATGCTTTTATGCAGGCGACGGGCATGGTAAACGATCATACGGTCGATTGTTACAGACATGCCGAAATTAAAAGAAAATATTCTTAAAGGAGTAAATATCCATGCGTTATCTACATACCATGATCCGGGTTCATGATCTGGATGAATCTCTCGATTTCTTTTGCAACAAACTCGGGTTGGTGGAAAGCCACCGGCATGATAGTGATCAGGGCCGTTTTACCCTGGTTTATTTGTATGCACCGCTTGATAGGGATCAGGCCCTCAAAATGCAGGCGCCTTTAGTAGAACTGACTTATAACTGGGATAGCGAAGACTATGGGGGAGGGCGCAACTTTGGCCATCTTGCATTTGAAGTCGACAATATTTATGAAACCTGCCAAAAATTGATGGATGCAGGCGTGCTAATCAACCGTCCGCCTCGTGATGGACACATGGCGTTTGTCCGCTCGCCGGATAAGATTTCTATCGAATTTTTGCAGAAAGGTGAGCCTTTGGCTCCTGCGGAACCTTGGGTTTCAATGGAAAATACGGGGAGTTGGTAAGTGTGATGTAATTTTCACTGACTTAATAGAGAGAAAAATTATGCAAACTGCTAAACAATCCGCAAAACAGATTAGAAACTTTTTCCGAAATAGGACGAAAGAGTGCCGGAAGCCCAAGAAAGAAGCGATGTCAAGGACTTAATCTTTCAGGGCTACCGTATTATCTATTCTATCTAAAAAAGGCGAATCTCATGCCGCCTTAGGGCAATTGTTAAAAATTGACGTTTCCTTGTAACCATATTTTCTGGGTATCAGTATTGTATTGATTTGCATCATAATAGGCATATTTCGCTAACAGTGAATAATGCTTGAGGGGTTATCACGAATATGTCCGCCCAGCCCTGGAACGCATGGTTTGTTCCCAGCGGGGTAACAAATGTTTGATTTTTGCCGACACCGTCAAGTTGTTCTATCGCGCCTTGAAAGGAGAACATATAAGCGGTAAAGCCGCCCATCAGATTGTAGCGGTTTACCGTGTAGTTTTTTGGGCTGTTTTGGAAATTCGATTGGATGCTCCATTAAGCTGAGGACTTGTGACATTGTCCTGATTGACGTTTTCATACCGGTAATTCAGGTCAAATTTTACTGCGCCCCCGTTTCCGAACTTAAGCGCGTCTTCAATGGATTTCGTCACGTCATCAGCCATTACTGAACTACCGGCAATAGTGAATGCTAGCAACCCGGCGGTCAATGGGATTTTTCTTTCTTGTTTTGGCATAAGGCCCTTTGTCGATAATGAAATAAATTGTTTTTTCTTAAATGACATGGTTTATGACTCGCTCACTTTGGGCATCATAAAGATGCAAAAAAGCAAACCCATGTCATTAATTTTTTTGGGTGACTAAACAATATACATCCCCAGTAAGCATCAACTTAAGGGATAAAAACCATTAAGGACAAGAAGTAAGGTTGCCGGAAACGCTTATTCTCGCTGATGCTCGAAAAGCCTTATTCCGGACTACACTACAATTTGCCTGCCGAGTCCTTACGTGGCAGCTCAACAGTTACCGTACCTGACAACACATCTGCCAGGGTTGCTGCATCCAGCACTTGTAAATAGGCATCTCCCGCGCGTGCTAATAAGTGTTTTAAGCCGCAATTGGGCAGCAACCGGCAGCGCTGCTGTGCCGGATCAAAACATTCCACCCAGTTGAAATGCGTTTCCATACTACGTACCACCTCACCAATGCTTATCAGCTCCGGAGGGCTCTGCAATGAAAAACCTCCTCCCTTGCCACGCATTGTTTTAACAAATCCCTTGCTACCCAGTTGATGAACAACCTTGACCAGATGATTGCGGGAAATTTTAAAAAAATCGGCTATTTCAGTAATAGTGGCATGCCTGTCCTGTGACATTGCCAGATAAATCAGTACCCTGAGTGCGTAATCCGTATAACTGGTAATTTGCATGTTGCTAGCTTCCCGGAAAAGAATTATAGTATAAGATGTATTAATAATATACCTTTAAGTGAAATTGTATATTCTAAATTGCTTTTTTCTCTGAAATTATACTGCAACACTACATTCCATGAGGGCTAGATGCGGTACAGGGGATTGCTGTCTTAGCTCAAATCATTTAATGCGTAAGCAAGGATTATTATGTCTATTGTTGATAACCTTACCCCCGGCCAACAGTCGAGAGCACTCTGGCTAAGCACAGTTGCCTTTACACTGTGTTTTGCAGTCTGGACTATCTTTTCGATCATTGGTCTGCAAATTCAAAAAGATTTAGGTTTAAGCGAAACCGAATTCGGTTTGCTGGTGGGTACACCCATTCTTTCCGGATCATTAATTCGACTGATACTGGGTATTTGGAGTGACCAATACGGGGGTCGCGTCGTTTATACAATAGTGATGGTGACAGCGGCTATTGCAACGTTTCTGCTGACTACGGTTGACACTTACCTCATGTATTTGGTGGCCGCATTAGGTGTTGGTATTGCAGGTGGTTCATTTGCCGTGGGTATCGC
This sequence comes from Methylococcales bacterium, assembly GCA_038319065.1. Classification (GTDB taxonomy): domain Bacteria; phylum Pseudomonadota; class Gammaproteobacteria; order Methylococcales; family Methylomonadaceae; genus Methylobacter_C. The sequence continues at coordinate 1,321 of JBBQCU010000331.1, read as the reverse complement.
CTACACTTCACGCTGGTTTCCTAAGGAAAAGCAGGGGACTGCGCTGGGTATTTTCGGGCTGGGCAATGTTGGCGCGGCTGTCACTAAATTTTTTGCGCCTTTTGTGATGGTAGCTTTTGGCTGGCATGCGGTGGCGCAAATCTGGGCGACAGTTCTCCTGCTGATGGCGGCAATCTTTTGGTTTAGCACCGACGATGAACCCATGCTTAAAGTCAGGCGCATCGCGGGTATTAAGCCGGATTCGTTTATGAAACAGCTGGTACCGCTTAAAAACATACAGGTTTGGCGGTTTTCAATGTACTACTTCTGTGTATTTGGCGCCTTCGTCGCTTTAGCACTCTGGCTGCCTCGTTATCTGGTAGGAGCCTATGGTTTCGATATCAAGACGGCGGGTATGCTGGCAGCTTCGTATTCGATTTTCGCCAGTTTGTTTCGTGCGTTGGGCGGCTGGTTATCCGACCGCTACGGAGCGCGGCTGATTATGTATTGGACATTTATAGTTGCCGCAGTATGTACCTTTTTTCTGTCCTATCCGCCTACCGATTATGTGGTGCATGGCATAAAGGGCGACATCAGTTTTAGCTTGGCCATCGGCCCCGTGGTTTTCATCTTTATGATGGCTGTCCTGGGCTTGTTTATGTCATTTGGCAAGGCGGCTGTGTACAAACATATTCCGGTTTATTATCCCGGGAATGTTGGAGCTGTTGGCGGCGCCGTTGGTATGATTGGCGGTTTGGGCGGCTTTTTGTTGCCGTTGACTTTTGGTATGTTGAACGATTTGACCGGTATCTGGAGCAGCTGTTTCATGTTGCTGTTTGTTCTGGTGATGATTGCGCTGACCTGGATGCATTTTTCTATTGTCCGAATGGAACGCCGCGTTGTACCTGAATTGGCACGTGTTTCGACCGACTTGCCGGAATTGAGTCATCCTTCTTCATTGGTGCTGACTGATTGGAATCCCGAAGACCTGAATTTTTGGCAAAAAACGGGCAAACGCATCGCCACGCGTAACCTGTGGATCAGTATTCCGGCATTATTACTGGCATTTGCGGTATGGATGGTGTGGAGTGTGGAGGTTATCAATTTACCGAGCATAGGTTTTAAATACACCACCAATGAATTGTTCTGGCTGGCGGCGTTGCCTGGCTTGTCCGGGGCAACCTTGCGGATTTTCTATTCATTTATGGTGCCTATTTTTGGAGGCCGTCGCTGGACGACGATTAGTACCGCCTCGTTGCTGTTACCCTCAATCTGGATAGGTTTTGCGGTGCAAAATCAAGAAACGCCTTACATTTTAATGGCCGTATTAGCTTTGTTGTGT
>JBBQCU010000330.1:0-4672 GCA_038319065.1 Methylococcales bacterium | reverse complement strand
CACAATCCCCCTCATCTTCCTTCTCCCAAGCTGTACCATCATCAGGCGCATGTTTATAATTTTCGTGCCAACAATCCCGCACCCATTCCCAGGTATTACCGGCCATATCGTAAAGTCCAAAGGCATTGGGTTGTTTCTCACCAACCGGATGACTTTTGTCTTCTGAATTTTCAGAAAACCAGGCAAAGTTGACAGCATCGTTTTTACTGTCTCCCCAATAATAGACGCTTTCTGTACCCGCCCTTGCGGCATATTCCCATTCCGCTTCGCTGGGCAGTCGATAGGATTTGCCCGTAACCTCTGAAAGCCAGCCTGCATAGGCGATTGCATCCTCCCAGGATACATTGATCATCGGCCGTTTGCCGCGCCCCCAACCCTGATGGGATGGCAATTTCCGGCTGTTTGCCTTAACAAACCACGCATATTCATCGAAAGTAACTAAATACTTGGCGATTGAAAAGGGTTTGGCAATGTTAACCGCATGGATAGGTTGTTCATTAGAGTACTTATCACCACCCATTTGAAAACTTTCAGCCGGAATAACTACCATCTCAGGCTCAATGAATGCCTGGTTACTTACAACTGAAGGCTTTGAATCGGGAGTCGCCTGAGGCGGAGATGCTTGTATGGTTGGACTATTGGAATTAGCTGTGGGGGTTTTAACATCTCCAGTTCCTGAGACGACTAATCTTTCCACAGCGCGTTGCAATTTATTAAATTCATCGCTGTTTATATCGCCGTTCCAGTCTATAAAATTTTCGGTATGGATTGCGCGAAAAGCTATCGGCGGTTCTATCGCTTCAAACAAGATCGGCACCAGGATTTTGCGCTTTCGTCCTATATCGGCCTCACCTTTTACCCAATCCGACTTCTTGGAAGCCGACGACCAAGCGACAATCATGCAACCGGCTTGTTCGATTGCCTGTTCAATGACTTCCTCAAAATCTTGCCCTGCCAGTAAAGCCGTTCTATCCCAAAACACCGACCAGCCCTGTTTTTTCAAAGCGACGGCCAGTTGTTTTGCCTTGTTTAAATCCTCACGGGCGTAACTTAAAAAAATGTCGGCCAAACTGTCGCCCTCTATTATTATATTTTCGATGCGTTGTTCTTCACACCTGATTTATTGAAAAAAGCGACGGAGCCTTCGGATAATCCTACCAGCCCCGCGCCGCAGCATCCTTTCATGTTCTATTCGGCTTTCCCATCCTTGCGAGGCCCGGAAACGGACTCATGGACACCTGCCGCTACGCCTGTTTGATCCGTAAACAAAACAGTTCCGAGCACTGGCAGGGGTATTGGGCGAGACGGAAACCGATGTTGTTGTTGCGGTTGTCCGGGTTGTTCCTGTTACGGTTCGCGGAGCGCAAGTTGTCCGGTTTGTTGTTCCAGGAGCCGCCGCGCAGCACACGCCGGGCTCAGTCAGGTCCGTCCCCGTTGGTATACTATCCCGGAAAAAATTTTTTTCCGCAAGCCCAGTGTATCGGCCTGTTTGGCATGTCCTATCCAGCTTTGGACAGAAGGATTAATGTCGTCCCAATTCAACCGCCCTTGAGCATAACCCGCCGCAAGACGGCGTAGTTTTCGTATAAATCGATGGCCGTTGTCGTTACGTAAACGCCGATGATCGGGGAAAACACTATAACCCAATAGATCGATACCGAAACAAACTGGCGAAATGTGCGCCTTACGAGGATGCAAAATAAGCCGATCATTTTCTAATCGTTCTCGACAAAGCTTGCGTATTTCGGAAAGTCGATTCTTGTCATTATCTAAAATCACCATATCATCGACATAACGAAGATAGGCTTTGATCTGCAATTCCTGTTTAATAAAATGATCAAAGTCGTCCATATATAAATTGGCAAAAAACTGGATGGTCAGATTGCCAATGGGTAAACCGATTGGCCGCTCCAAATGCGTGAGAAGATCGTCGCCCGGAAAATAAACGAACTGTTCCGGCTCACGCTGGCTGGAATCAATAATACTATCCAGTAATGCCAACAGCTTTTGATCTTTCAGATAAAAACGCAATTTCTGCTTGAGTAAAACATGGTCTATGGAGGGGAAATACCGCCTCACATCCATTTTCAAGGCGAAACGGTAACGTAATGCCCACTGCTGGTAGCGATCTACTGCCGCATGGGTGCCTTTACCGTGGCGGCAGGCATAGGAATCCTCTATGAAACAACGATCCAGACTGGGCTCAATCACATTCATAATGGCGTGGTGAACAACCCGATCCCGGAATAGTGCCGCTGAAATTTCCCTGGGTTTGCGTTCGTAGATGGTAAACAATCGATAAGGTCCCGGTTGGTATTCACCGCTTTGCAATTCCCGTTGCAGTTTTAGTAACTCCTTTTCAAGCTCACACTCAAAGCCGGCCACGGATGACCGCCGGCTTTTTCCGCGCCGCGCCTTTCTAAAGGCCAGCAACAAGTTTTCAAATGAAACCAGTTGCGGCCACACGCCGCCCAGCCGCTTCATTGGGATAACGTACCGGCAGACAAGCTGCGCAACCAGCCGCCCAATTGCCTGCCGAGATCGTCCATTAGCTTTGCGCCATGCTCATAAGACCGGGTTGAAATGGCCTGAAATTCGTAGCTTAAACGCCATAAATGCCTTGCTACCTCCAAACGCAGATTGGCGCGTTGTAAGGATTGCTGTTTGTTGCAGGTATAAGCACTTTCGACAGTGGCTTCCAGCACCTCCAGCAGCACCGATTCCAGCCTTTCACCCAAAGTAAACCGACGGACTCGCGGAAACTTGTCCAAATGTGGAATTAACCAGCGCAATAGTTCATGACAAGCTTGCACGGCTTGCGGTGTCGTGTCTTTCATATCCCCTCCCAAAAAATCGCGAGCGGCCTGACGGCCGCTCGAAGGAAAAAGTTTAAAAATGTAAAGGGTAAAAGAACAAAGAAAAAAGGGTTAGTCCTGGGCGAGACGGAAACCGATGACGAGGCAGTCGTCGCGGAAGTCCGGGTTGAACCCGGAACGGGCCGCGGAGCGCAACGCGTCCGGGAAGTTGCCACAGGAGCCGCCGCGCAGCACACGCCGGGCACAATCACCGTTATCCTGGGCTTGCCCTGCTGAACCATCCTTTGAGGCATTCTTATAATTATCATGCCAGCAATCCTGCACCCATTCATAAACATTCCCCGACATATCATAAAGGCCAAACGCATTAGACTTTTTAATGCCCACCGGATGGGTTTGCTGATCGGAATTTTCCGCATACCAGGCATAATCTTTTGGGTCATTTTTTGTTTCTGCTTGACCATCGTTCCAATAGTAAGGCGCTGTAGTGCCTGCTCGGGCTGAATATTCCCATTGCGCTTCGGTAGGCAAGTGATAATTCTTGCCGGTTTTCCCGCTTAGCCACTGCGCATAACACTGTGCATCCTCCCAGCTGACATACATCACCGGCCGATTACCTTTTCCAAATCCAGAATCGTTGATTGCTCCAATCTCATGCGGCGGCTCGTTTTTGTCCGTAACTTCACACCCTCCCTCACTCGCAATCAAAGAAGCAAATACCTGATACTCGTCAAAAGTAATCTCGTAACGGCCGATCTTAAAGGGTTTATTGAAGCGTACCGGATGTTGCGGTTGTTCGATTTTTTCCGCTTGCGGATCAGCTTCAGTAGAACCCATCAGAAAGTCGCAGGGTTCTTTTTGACAATCGGTATCCGGAGGTATCGATACCATGTCCGGTTGCAAAATATAGATGTCCGTTTTTGCTAACAGTACGTAGATACCCACTTTAGGCGATAAATTATTGTTGGCAGACCAGATAAAAAACCCGGCAAGCAGTGAGATTGGCAGTAACACGGACAATAAGATTTTGGCCGTGGCCCATTTGGAGTGACGTAGGCTTTTTTCAATAAATGCTTTTTCCTGGGCATTCAACTCATCCTGTTTGAGTTTGAGCCAACGCTTGGCGTCCAGCAAACGCTGGCCATCGAGCAAAGCTTCAGGGTCCCGGCTCCGCTGCCATTCATCACGGGCGCTACTCAAACGTTCCCGCCAGAGCAGAAAATCCCGATCTTCGTTAAGCCATTGCTGAAACTGCGGCCAATCGCGTATTAACGCTTCGTGTGCGACTTCCAGTGTGCTGTTACCGGATTCCTTATCCTGGTTGCTCACTAACAGGCGTTCCCGGGTGAGCTGGTTGATCAGTGCTTCCGCATTGGCACCCAAGTCATTGACGCTTGCTCGCCGCCTGGTGTAATCGGCATTCTCGCCGGTATGGACCAGTTGCAACAAAATGTAGCGAAGTTGTTGGCGGTCCAAATTAGTGAGGTTTTTGTAGAAATCATCGGCTTTTTGCGCCAGGGCGCCTTTGAGTTTGTTCATGTCACGATAGGCTTGATGACGGAACATGCCGCCCCGGCGTTTTTCGTCGTTCCACAATTGCTCCAGGACAAATTCCAGTAACGGCAAATTGCCGGGCTCATCACCCACGTCGGCCAACAACGTATCGACCAGACCAGGCTCAAAACCGATAGTAACCTTGCGCGCCGGTTCTTCGATGGCCTGTTGCAGTTCTTCCGCCTGCATCGGGCCTAAATTGATCTGTGCATTTTGCAGCCGGTCCGACAAGCGCCGTTAGGAAATCACCTGGCCCATAAAGTCGCCGCGCAGCGTCATCACCACCCTTAAAACACCGGCTT
>JBBQCU010000329.1:0-4699 GCA_038319065.1 Methylococcales bacterium | reverse complement strand
TGAGTTTGCGCAACATGTTGGATACGCCGTAAATGGCATTGGTGGGCTTCCCCTGAGGATTAGTCAAGGGCGGAATCGCATGGTAAGCGCGAAATAAAAAGGAGGAACCGTCAACCAAAATGAGGTGTTTTTGAGTTTGTTGTGGCATGGGATATAGTTGCAAGGTTAAAGATGAAAGGCACAAGGCTAAGACCAAAAGCCGGATCGGGGTATGTTAACCCGTTCGTAAGGGTTCTCGTAGGACTTAAAAAGATCGACCAAAGGATAAAAAAGCAAATCGTCAACACAGTTGCTTACCAACTTTAGCCTTGAACCCTGTCAAGTTTTACGCCTAACCTCAATTATATTAGGCACACAATTTATTTTACTAAGAACCTGGCTTAATTGATGGGTATTTTCTATTTGAATAGTCAAAGTTAGAGTACCTGAGAAATCAGGATGTGTATCCAGTGCAGCGTTAAAAATATGAATCTTGGATTGTGCTAAAATCTGCGACACATTATTTAGCAAATTCTGTGCATTGAAGGCCTGAATCACGATTGGCACAGCATGGCTGGCTTTTTTAGCCCCCCAGGCTACCGAAATAAGCTGAGTCTGTTTTTCAAGGCTCAGGTGCGTGACGTTTTTACAATCTGTGCGGTGAACAGTAATGCCTTTGTGGTGGGAAATATAACCGATAATGTCATCACCCAATACTGGTGAACAACAGTGGGCAAAAGAAGTTTGCACATTATAAATGCCCGCGACTGAAATGACCGATTTAGCTGAAGACTTTTTCGGCCGGACGTTTACAGGCAGGTCCTCCAGTTCGGGTATTTTTAAAAACCCTGCAAGCTGACGGTTATTAATATCGCTACGACCGATGGCTTCGAATAAGGCGTCGGTATCGGGTTGTTTAAAATGGCTGAGCATGTCGTCCAGGTTCAGCACTTTTATTCCCAGCCGATGACTTTCCTTGTCCAGAATGGCCTTGCCTCTGGCAATATTTTCTGTTTGCTGCTGATTCCTGAACCAGCTTTTCACCTTGCTGATAGCGCGCGATGATTTTAAATAGCCCAGATTCGGGTCTATCCAATTATGATTGGGTGCACTATCTTTAGTTGTTAGAATTTCCACCTGTTCGCCGGATTTTAGCGTGTAGGTCAGCGGCACAATCCTGCCGTTTACTTTTGCGCCTCGGCAACGATGACCGATTTCGGTATGAACAGCATAAGCAAAATCCAGCGGAGTTGAGCCTCTTACCAAATCGATTAATTTACCTGCGGGGGTTAAAACATACACCCTGTCGTTAAATAATTCGCTGCGAAAATCATCGCTTAATGCTTCTTCGCCCTGTTTTTCTTCGAGCAACTTGCGTAAAGTGGCAACGCTTTTTTCCATCGCCGTAGTCTGTTTGCCGCCTTCTTTATAAGACCAGTGCGCGGCAACACCGAGCTCTGCGTAATCGTGCATGTCCTGGGTGCGAATCTGTACCTCCATACGATTGCCTTGCGGGTCTAAAATAACCGTGTGCAACGATTGATAGCCGTTTTCCTTGGGATTGGCGATGTAATCATCGAATTCTTTGGGAATGTATTGCCATAAACTATGAACAATGCCTAACACGGTATAGCAGTGGGTCAAGTTATCGACAATTACGCGAACTGCTAACAGGTCATACAGTTCGTCTATGACCAATTGTTTACGCTGCATTTTTTTCCAGATGCTGTAAATATGTTTTGGACGGCCATAACAAGTGCTGGCAATCTGTTCTTCGGCGAGGTGTTTTTGTAACAGTTCGATAAAACCATTAATACAGTTTTCCCGTTGCACCCGATTATTGGCAAGAGATTTGGCAATTTGTCGATACGCTTGCGGCTCCAGATACCGGAAAGCCATATCTTCAAGCTCCCATTTAAACTGATGGATACCTAAACGATTGGCAATAGGCGCGTATATATCCAGCGTTTCACGCGAGATAAAATGACGAAGCTCATACGATTCTTTCGGCAAATTCCGCAGCCGTTGAATCCGGTAAGCCAGTTTGATTAGCACTGCCCTGACATCCTGGGTCATGGACAAGAGCATCCTCCGCAACGTTTCCGCCTGATTGGGCTTATGAGTCATTTCAGGCGAATAAACGGTTAATTTGTTCAGCCAGTTGACATCTTTTACCAACGCCGCAACTGTTTCACCAAACTGTGTCTTGATGTCAGGTTGAGGCGCTAACTGCGACAGGCGCGGATCACTTAGCATCGCCGCGAGTACGGTATTCAAATCGACATTGTAATCCCTTAAAATTGCAGCCACCTCGACTCCTTTGGGGCGATGATAATGAGGATCGTCAGGAATAAGCCCGATAATCGCCAACGCGCGTTCTATCAGCTCGTTATCAGCAGCGGAGAAATTGTTAAAAAGATGTTTATTTGGCTCAGTGTTTTTTTGCATGAAATTATTGTAGACGATTTCAGAAACTTGGCAATCATGAGCTGTGTTGTTAGCAATCCATTCTCACCAAACAATCTAACTGCAGACAGCTCAGGAAATAACTCATTTGTTTAACTGCCGGATAGTCTCCAAAAATGAATCATGTACTTTAACGCAAATACATTTTTTCATTGCTTTACTTGTAATCACAAAATCTTCTACTAAGCTTTAAATTAACAGGAATGAAGAAAGCACCAGCAAAAATCATACCTGGCTTGAAACAGACAAATTAAAGTGAAAAGGGCAAAACCACCCAAAGGTGGTGACGCAAAATTACCAGTCTAAAGGAACTTTCCTATTCGTCATTCGACAGCTTTGAAACAATGCCAATCTGTATGATTTCTCATACGGTGCAATTACCGGCTTTAAACAGGTCACTTTATTATCAGCCATATCTTTGAGTCTACTGTGCAAACCCTACCTTGCTCATGCAGAGGAAAATGCTGTTACTCCAAAACTACAGTCAATTGCTGGATCTTACACTCAGGAGATCGGTGATGTGCCGGTACAAGATCACTGGACGCGAATTGAATTTAGCGCTATGTACATCGATCAAGTTACTTTCTTGTTTAGGGCATTTCCGTCGTTTATAAGGATTTCGAAATACTTCCTGCAACTGCCGAAAATATGATCCAAATTGCGATGCTAAAATTAACTCTTGCAAAATGTTGCTAATGTATTGCCAGACAGCTTCTGAGACATTGTATGATCCCATTTTACTGATAAATTTGTCATTGTTGTATAGTTAAACTGGCTGATGAGATAATCATCGTCAATTTCTAATCCTGCACAAGCTGGTGCGGTAAAACATATTTACGATAACTCCAGGAAAATCAATATGAGCTCTATTTACGGCTGGTTATCAACAGCGGAAACACCCTCTTCAGCCAATTGGGTGGACAGTCAGCGGGCCGCATCAAGGTGTTTAACAGCAACCTCCCCAAGTGTTTTAATTAGCCATAAAATGGCAGAAGTGGCTGGCCATGGTATCAATCTAGCCCCTTCTACTTATCAATCTTCCCAATTGCTGGTGATTTTGGAAGGATCACCGTTATGGCAGGACTCTGCATTAGCAGAGGTTGCAAAAAACCACGGCGGGGCTCAAGCGTTAGCTGAGGGTTTTTTGCGTCATGGCCGGGCGGTTCTGGATAAAATTCATGGTCCTTTTGCATTTTGTTTGTTAGAACCTGATCGTCTTTATGCCTTGCTGGCGATTGATCGGATCGGAATCCGGCCACTGGCTTTTTATTGCCAAAACGGGCTGCTGGTATTCGGTTCCCAGCTCGATCAAATTATTGGACATCCCCGTGTTGAAACCGCAATCGATCCGCAAGCTATCTTCAATTACCTGTATTTTCATATAATTCCAAGTCCGGGAAGCATTTACAGCGGCGTTTCAAAACTTCAACCCGGCGAGTTTCTGGAATTTGATAAAGGACGGCTTACACGCGATTTTTACTGGCAAATACACTATAAGGACAGTCGTTGTTCAAAAAAAGAACTACTTGCACAATTGTATTCACAATTGGAGCAATCGGTCTTGGCCTGCGCACCCGACCGCCAAACTGGAGCTTTCTTGAGTGGTGGTCTTGACAGCAGCACGGTCACCGGGTTTTATCAAAAATTGGCAAACCGTCCTGTTGATGTTTTTACTATGGGTTTTGATGCCGATGGTTACGATGAAATGGAATATGCCCGGATCACAGCAGCGCATTTTAAGGTTAATCTACATGAATACTATGTCACTCCTGCCGACGTATTGCAGGCCATTCCGTTAATCGCAAAAGCCTATGATGAACCTTTTGGTAATGATTCTGCTGTTCCTGCTTATTATTGCGCCAAATTCGCACGTGAGCTGGGTATGACACGGTTGCTGGCAGGCGATGGCGGCGATGAGATTTTTGCCGGTAATTCCCGTTATGCCAAACAAAAGGTGTTTGACTTTTACTGCCATGTGCCCGCCATGGCAAAATCGATTTTAGAGCCCCTGGCGTTTAATCTGCCACCGCTAAAGAAGCTAAAAAGCTATATCGAACAGGCCAGGATAGCGATGCCGGAACGTATGGAGACCTATAATTTCCTGCATCGAACTCCGTTAACAGAGATTTTCTCTGAAGATTTTCTTAACCGGATAAATCCGGACCAGCCTCTGCAATACCTCGGAAATACCTATAATCGAACTTCTAACGATGATTTAATTAAACAAATGTTATTTTTGGATGACAAATTTACG
>JBBQCU010000328.1:0-4713 GCA_038319065.1 Methylococcales bacterium | reverse complement strand
CTGAAGTTTTACCAAAAGGGTTTGACGTCGCCTGGGAAGGCTTGTCGTTTGACGAAGCCCGCCGGGGCACCGAAGCGATAGAGATCTTCATAGTCGTTATCGTGTTTGTCTATCTGGTGCTGGCCGCACAGTACGAAAGCTTTTTGTTGCCGCTAATTGTCTTGTTTTCGCTGCCCCCCGGTATTTTCGGCGCTTTCTTCCTGCTGAAAATATTGGGACTTGCCAATGACGTTTATTCCCAATTGGGGCTGGTGATGCTCATTGGTTTGCTCGGTAAAAACGCAGTATTGATCGTTGAATTCGCGGTTCAGAAGCAAGCCCAGGGCATGTCGGTCAAAGATGCGGCAATTGAGGGTGCAAAAGCGCGTTTTCGGCCGATTTTGATGACCTCGTTTGCGTTTATTGCAGGGTTGATACCCTTAGCGATGGCAACGGGAGCGGGAGCCGTCGGTAACAGAACGATCGGCACCTCTTCACTGGGCGGAATGCTTTTCGGTACCGTCTTTGGTGTCATCCTTATTCCAGGACTTTTTTATATTTTTGCCAAAATGATAGAAGGAAAATCCTTAATTAAAAACGAAGACCTTGATCCTTTAACAGAAACTTATCACTATGGTTCGGGCGATGAAAGCGATTATGACTAAAATTTTTCATCTTATGGCGTTAGGCATGGTGGGGCTGATGTTACAGGCCTGCGGCATTCCGCAATTGACAATCAAAAATGAAGATACCCATCTTCCTGAAAGCTTTAAACCGGGTCTTTCGGAACAGGAAAATACGGCCAAAGTAAAATGGAAGGATTTTTTCGAAGATCCGAATTTATTAAGATTGATAGACACGGCGGTCGCCAACAACAAAGAAGTTAATATGATGATGCAGCGTATTAGCGTTGCGCAAAATGAGATTCAAGCGCGTAAAGGCGCGTATTTACCCTTTGTTAATTTTGGTGCTGGAGCAGGTGGTGAAAAACCCGGTGATTATACGCCAGAGGGCGCTGTTGAAAACAACCTACTATTACCAAATGGCCAGGCATTCCCTACATTCGTTGGCGATTATCAATTTGGGCTATTTTCAACCTGGGAGATTGATGTTTGGAAAAAGCTGAGAAATGCGAAGCAGGTGGCTGTGCTGGAGTACATGGCTTCAAATGAAGGTAAAAACTTTTTAGTGACTAATCTGGTCGCTGAAGTTGCACATTCGTACTATGAACTGCTTGCATTGGACAATCAGCTTGAGAATTTAAAGCAAAATATTGCCATTCAGCAAAATGGTTTGGAGATGGTAAAGCAACTACAGTTGTTTGCAAGAACAACTACACTTGCGGTCAAACGTTACGAAGCTGAAGTGGCAAAAAATCAAAGTAAAAAGTATGAAATAATGCAACAGATTACTGTGACTGAAAATCGAATCAACTTTCTTTTAGGAAGGACGCCACGGCCTATCCAGCGAGCTTCAACTGGCTTTATGGACATCAAACCAAAATTTATTAAGGCAGGTATACCATCACAGTTGCTACAAAACAGACCTGATATCAGGAAAGCGGAGCTTGAGCTATCGGCAGCGAAATTAAATATAGAGGTGGCTAGAGCTAATTTCTATCCATCCTTTGGCATAAAAGCCGGGATAGGGTTTGATGCTTTCGCTCTTAAATATCTGATCAATACACCAGAGTCATTAGCTGCCATGGTCGCTGGAGATTTAATGGCCCCACTGGTCAATAAGAATGCCATCATAGCAGAATATAAAAACTCGAATGCCAAGCAGATTCAGGCGGCTTATGAGTATGAACAAAGTATTATCAACGCTTACGCTGAAGTAGCAAATCAACTTTCAAACATAGATAATCTGGATAAAAACTATAATCTTAAGAGAAAGCAAGTGGACGCACTCGTCCAATCAATAGATGTAGCTAACCAGTTATTCAAATCTGCTCGTACAGACTATCTGGATGTGTTGTTAACTCAAAGGGATGCCTTGGAGGGCAAAAAAGAGTTAATCGAAACTAAACAAAAGCAAATTATCGCCATGGTGGATCTTTATAAGTCCCTTGGTGGAGGTTGGCAGTAGTTGTCGATACGATCTTGCCAGTTCGGTCTTACAGAATTAAGTTGTTGTCATGTTGTGACAGTTTCTAAAGTGTTCAATGAAAGCAAGGACGACTGTGCCATAAAATGAGACGAAAGCCGCTATCTTGCAGGGCTTGAGTTCACATATGGCAGTCCCGGTTTCAACATGAAAAATTAATTGTTTGTGCAACTCCTGGTTACACCTGCCGCTTAACTCACATCATTTTGACTGGCTGCTTTACATGAGTATGCTGCCATTTGGAAATGTGGAGTGAGTGTCTATTGTGGGTCGCAAGCTGCAAGCCAACTCAGATTCAATTGAGAGTGTTTTTTGAAGCCATTAGATCAAGTCTAGAGTTTTTAACTGAATTCAGGCGAGACCATTTATGTGTGTTATCCTTTTTATTATAGGGAGTTATAAGTAGTATGCAGTTGTTTGATATAGATTAGAATCCAACTTTTAATGCGATAATCATGCGTTCGAATTGCATGCGACCCACCATCAAGTTAAAAACAAATCAAGCAGTCGGCCTTCCTTGGCGACTGTTTTTTTGTGCCTGAAATTTTGTTACGCGAGCTTTACGCGGCTATGCTTTTCGATTGCGCCCTGCAATTCTTCAATTTCCGCCTGTCAATAGGGATCTGAGACGATTTGTGTTCCAGCAAATCCTGCTGGTTTATCCTCACTCCATTGAATCAGGGTGAGCTCTTTCTCTCCTAGACCGTTATGCAATACAAACAAAAGTAACAAACAGAGGTCTGCGCTATTGTGTTTTGACTTGGAATGATTGACATGCCCTGGAAAACGAGTATTGTTTTATCGACCCTTAGTGCTAATAAAAACAATACATGCTATAGGAGAACCATCATGCCAGACTGGGTTATCAAAATCAAAAAGAATGGCTGCGGCGCCACCTTTGATCCCGCATCCCTGCAGTCGCTGCAAGGCGACACTATTACCTGGGCAAATGAAGATAGCGAAGCGCATCAGCCGATACGAACCGACGGTCTAGGACCGCCATTAGTGAACACGCCGATTGCGCCGGGCGGCAGCTCGGATGGCTACAACGTACCCGACTTGCCGGCAGGGAAAACCGGCATGACCATTGCCTACCAGTGTGCGCTCCACCCCAACGAAAAGGGGTCTATTGAAGTATTGAGTGCACCGCCGGCCTTTCCCAATCCGGCAACTGCCTAAGCAATCATCGGTGGAGGCTATGACCATGAACAACCTAATTAACAAGCCTGGAAAAACCGCTACATTTCATACGACTCCCAGACGCCTGTGTGCCAACGCATTGATCATGGCCACAGTCGTCTTATTACCTTTCCCGGCCATTCAGGCAGCCGAATCTCAGCAAGGTTTTGTCGCCTGTCCACCGTTTGGTAAACAAGACTTGCTGACCGTGCCGGAAATCATCCGCGACGCAGCCAAACATCACCTGCGAGGCGTCGTCACAGCCGGCGATGAACTCAGATTGCTATGGTTTAAGTCAACCCCAACTTATTGCGCATCGCAATATATGCGCTACCTGGATAATGGCCAGTCTTTTAAAATCGATGGGCTACCCGAACCCTTGCCGGGACCTACGCTGAGAGCCAGGTTGGGCGATACCGTTGAGCTGACGTTTTTGAACCAGATCAATCCGCAGGATTTCGGCCAGTCCATCGACCGCGGCGAGCAGGGCCTCGGCTGCGACAAAACCACCTTATATCCGGCCAATACGCAAGGCAACGATGTGCCGCCGAATTGCTTTCATGGATCGAGTACGGCCAACCTCCATTTTCACGGGACGCACACCTCCCCCGGCACCACGGGGGACAACGTCCTGATCCAGGTGCGCCCGTCCCCGCGTGATGGTAATGGCAAACCCATCGTCACCAAAGAATTGGCGGAGGGGCCGTGGCAGTTTAACGAGTTTTTTAGTGAGTGCGAAAAACAGTATGCGCAATCTGTCGACCCCTTCGTATGGCCAACGCAGTGGGATCAGTTACCCCTAGCCTACCGTACGGCGCAGGAAGAAAAACTCAAGGATTACGACAAGACCGCTCCGTACATCGGAAAAATCGGCTTGCCTGACGGACAGAAATTATGGCCCAAAAACGAAGAGGCGATTAAAAACAAGCTCTGGCCGCAATATTATATCGGCGCTTATCCGTATTGCTTCCATCTGCCCGAGTATACTGATAAAACCTGGCCACCAGCCAATCCGGGTGCCTTGCAAATGGGCCAATCCCCTGGCACCCAGTGGTATCACGCGCACAAGCATGGCTCCACGGCTATCGATGTGGCGAATGGCATAAGCGGTGCGTTCATCATCGAAGGTGACTACGACGACACCCTCCGGGACTTCTATAAAACCACCTACGACCATAAGAACTGGGGCTTGAAAGAGCAGGTGCTGGTTATCCAAGGCTTGGGCGTGACGCCCAATCTGGAAAAAAGCCGTAAGGGCAGGGCTGGTTTCCTGCTGTCGGTCAATGGCCGGCAACAACCCGTTTTAAGCATGCGCCCTGGAGAAGTACAGTTATGGCGCGTCATTAACACCTCGGCCAAAGACGGGTTATATATCCCAAGCCCTCCCGTCGGCACTCTCGCTTGGCGCCAAACTGCACAGGACGGAGTGCAGCTTCATGAAAAAAATTT
>JBBQCU010000327.1:0-4717 GCA_038319065.1 Methylococcales bacterium | reverse complement strand
GTATCTGACTTAGAAGGAATGATCCTTGGTTACCTTCGTCCGGTTCAGCGTTATGTTTTGAAAGCAGGGCTTGATCGTGCTAAAAGGTTGCAGGATATAATTGCGGAAAAAACCAACATTGACGTTACCCATTTAGGAGAAGGAGAGGACGGCAAAAATGGCTATTTACTGTTAACAATTGCCGGACGGGAAAAGCCTATTGCGTTTCTCCCCCCCGTCCTTGAAATCATTCCAAATGATGAAAGAGAAAATCCAGATGCAGAAGAGTTCTTAGTTTGCGACGGCAACCATAGAGTAGTACAGTACCTGCTAAATTCTACGGTGGATCATCCCTCGCTCAATTGTGTTTTAGTTAGGAATCCTTCGGTGCCTTACTATGCCTATCCATCGTCATCGTGGGATTGGTGGGTGACTAAGGAAACAGTTTTGACCAGTCCGCCTGATTTATACGGAAAATATACCCCGCGCAAAGTTCCTGACGGGATGTTAAATAAAGATGGCGAAACTGAAAAGGAGCAGCGGCCAGAAGCCTTCCGGCAAAATGCTTATAGGCTCTATTACCGTGACTTTGGCACGGCCTTTCCTGATATGGGTAGTCAGGGTGGAAAAAATGAGTAGTGAAACTAAGTTGAACGAAGATTTCCTCTGTGTTCCAATATCTATTAACCGGATACTTGCAGAACAAAGACAACCCCCAATCGATCCTTTAAAATTGGGATTGGAACTGGGATTGGTGGTTCCTTCGGCAAAAGCAGCGGATTACCCTGGTGCTCGAGTGAGTGAAAGTAAAGATCAATGGGGAGTGCATCCACAGCAGACAGAATATAGCATCGAAAAAGTTCTCGAGCGGCATCATATTCCTCTTGTATATAGGTTCATCCATATTAATCAGATTACGAGTGGCAAACATTTGGATTTCATGGCTTCCCAATTAGACGCAAGAAATAGCATCATCGTCGGATATGATTATAAAACCGTTTTCAACACTGGAGGTCACGTAGGCCATGTTAGTGTGGTTGTTAGCATCGAAACGGCGAGTGACCTCATAATACTATGGGATCCAGCTGATCCAGAAGAATATATTGCCGTACCCTACTTTACTCTATTAGCAGGTATCAGAAAACGTCGGGATGGATATTGGTTATTTGGAACCAAGGATTCTCTTGATAGCGTTCCTGTAGGCATATGAGAAATATTAATTTAATTAAATGAAAGTGGAAACTGTAATGGTTGGCGAATCTAAGCTTGCACGTATTGAATGGGGACTTGAGAATAATAAGTGCCCTTATTGTGGCATTGATCTTGCCGGAAAAAAATAACAGGAAGTGGGCAATCGGTGGATGGAAAATTTTGTTCTTTAGATTGTTTCGCCCGCTTTCACTATGGTGAGCCCAAAAAAACCGACGTAACAAATGGACAGGATTCGGAGTGACTTGTGAAATTATCTGATGTAGATATTGAGAAATGTATTGAGGCTGGAGAAATAACCATCGCCCCCGCTATTCCTGTGGGGCGTTTTGGCTCGATGTCTGTAGATTTGACTTTGGGGTGTGAGTTCCGAGTTTTTCGTCACACAGTACTGCCATTTATCGATCTAGGCGATAACGAGAGTCTTTACAAAATGTCCGATGCTATGATGGAAAAAATAGTTATCCAGGATGACAAACCATTTTATTTGCATCCCCGCGAATTGGCTCTCGGTATCACCGTGGAGCGCGTAACGCTTCCTCATCATCTCGTGGGTTGGCTGGATGGGCGCAGCAGTCTTGGACGTTTAGGGCTTTTGGTTCACGTGACGGCACATACTATCGATCCTGGCTGGAACGGACGCGTCACATTGGAATTCGTTAACATTGGCCCAGTACCACTTGCTCTTTGGCCGGGAATGCGTATATGTGCGTTGAGCTTTGAACCACTATCAAGCCCTACAAGTAGGCCCTATTCTGAAAAAGCTGGAGCAAAATACGTGGGACAAGATGCACCGTTAGCAAGCAAGATTGTGAACGACGAACTATAGGTTTGTATAAAGAAACGGGGTAGGCGGTTTGCTCCTCCTACCCCCAATAATTACAATCATCATACGACTAATCTTCAGTCCATGGAGGTCAGACAAGGTAAACTGGTTGTTGGTAGCAACGGACTTACCTGATTTGAGTCGATCAACCCATTTCTGCTTGTGATGGTAGATGATGAATTTCTGGATTTTCGCATGAAGAACGGATCCTATAGACTAACGTTTAAATTCTGTCTGAAGCTACATCCTTACTTTATTGTCTTCCAGTTGATCAGTCAGCCTCTTAATCTCATCCTGGCTTCGAGTCATTGCATTCAGTCCGTGTGATTCGGCTTCATATTCTTGCGTTAGAATTTCATTATCGATTCGCATTTAAAGCATGGACGAGGACCAGATGCGGTGTTTCATAAACGTCTACCACCCATGAGGCTGAACCGCAATCGTACGGGGGACTAGTCGATGAACAGCAACGCTTGTCGGCACTTAACCTGATTCCAGAAAAAAACTTCAAAGTCTTTGTCTCTACTTTATTGTGTAATGACGATGCTGAGCTACGACGTCAGTTTGTGCTTATCAATCAATCCACAGAAACGCAAGCGCACAATAACAAAGCCACAAGCCCAACATTCGATAACAATAGTTTGTCTGGTGAAACAACCGGTATCGGGGACTCAAGGGCGGATGAAATCGCCGCATTCCGTGATGGCTAGCAGAAACGTAAAAAACCAGGACATCTAAAAGATGTAGTCATGAAAAACGAAAAACAACAAAATTCCCCGGAAAACCCTATAAAAAATTGGGTGCTTGAGAAAACGATTATTTATCGAATTTTGGAATAAGGAGACAACATGGCGGCAATGCCCGATTTACCACCGTCACACCATCAACAGGAGCGGATAGTTTGCTCTATCACAGCCGCTGAAAAATACGCTGTTCCAGCGAACATTCTGCTTGCAATAGCCGAAAAAGAAAATGGCAAGCCCGGTGTTTGGGTGAAAAATACCAACGGCACACACGACGTTGGAGCCATGCAATTTAATACCGCTTACCTCAAAACACTCGGGAGATACGGTATTTCACCTGAGGATGTAGCCAGCGGCGGTTGTTATGCCTATGATCTGGCCGCATGGCGCATTCATGGGCATTTAACCAAAGACTCCGGAGATATATGGACACGGGCGGCAAATTATCACTCCCGAACACCCTACTACAATCAGCTATACAGGACTGATCTTATGGTCAAAGCTAACCGCTGGGCTAACTGGTTAGATAACTTCATGCAGTCCAATAGTGCGACGATAAATGCCTACACGGCAAAGCCCGAAGCTAAACAGGCCAGTAAAGCAACCCACGTAGCACAGGCTATTAAAACAGCCTATGTTCCACGCACTATCTTCGTTAGCAATCGGTAGCAGATAACGATGCAATTACCCCGCGTAGTGGTATCGGATGGCACCCTTGAAGCCGTTAAATGGCTGGCTCTGCTACTCATGGTAGCGGATCATACCAATAAATATCTGCTACACGATGCATCGCAGACATTATTTAACTCCGGTCGCGTAGCCATGCCACTCTTCGTTTTTGTGCTGGCTTATAATCTGGCTCGGTCAGATGCGTATCAGCTCGGCGCTCATGTCCGAACCATGAAACGTCTGGCACTCTTTGGCCTCCTGGCAACACCGCCCTTCATGGCTTTGGGTGGCTTGTTAGCAGGATGGTGGCCATTAAACATTCTGTTTGCTTTACTGGCAATGACGGCCATTATTTACTGCCTTGAGGAACAGACAATCAGTTGCTATCTTATCGCTTGCGCTGTATTTATTGTCGGTGGTTCCTCAGTTGAGTTCTGGTGGCCTGTTTTAGCGTTTGGAATCGCACTCTGGTGGTACTGCAAAACGCCGCACATCGGACCCGTGATAATTGCCCTGGTAGCCTTGCTATTACTCCGACTTATTAACGGCAATTATTGGGCTTTCGCCGCCCTGCCCCTTTTGATCGCCAGCACCGCCGTCAATATTCCGGTACCCCGTTATCAGTGGCTATTTTATTTTTTCTACCCGATACATCTAACCCTACTTTGGTTATCAACGAGGCTTGCCTATGTCTATGATTTTGGATTATAGATAGGGAGGTTGACACAAAATTCGTAATATAAACCCCGGTAGGCCGTTTTTCTGTCATATAAACTAAGCAATCGTATAACAAACAACACTGCAATAATTCGTTTACTAGGCATTAATTATTCCGATAGGGATTATCAGTCATCGAATGCACATTAATTAGATGGGAGGAAAAGATAGTCACTTTCGAATAAAGCAATCATAGTTAATTCATATTCTATATAATGATTATTTACTTTAAGAGTTAGTATAGTAGATACAATTCATAGAATCCATCAGATGCAACGAAAAGCGCACCCCAAAATTTAGCCGCTTAATTTCTCGACCCATAAATAGCTAATGTATAACCGCATATTCTTTACCAATTTCCTTCGAATACTTGCTTAGAAGGAGATCATGAAAGATCAATTCTCAAAAATGTCAGCGGTAGCTACATCATTTATTTGAGATTTAACCAACGGCAAAGGTAATCCGACTTACAAATTATGGAACGGATTGCAGATGCGCTGGATAAACCTTTAACAGAGCTTCTCAATTCGCAGACTTGAACAGCAAATCATTAGAGGCCTTAGCGAGTGGCATG
>JBBQCU010000326.1:0-4731 GCA_038319065.1 Methylococcales bacterium | reverse complement strand
CTCCTGTAATGCCATAGCGAGCTGCCATGAGAGGCGCCTGGCGCATTTTGGCATCGACTGCAAAGGAATTGTAGGCTTCATGGAAATCGGTTTCACTAACGCCATGAGCCGCAAAAAACTTGGCCAGCGCTTCTTCAGTATCGAGATTTTCTTTTTTGTTTTGCACAGCATCAAAAAAATCAGCATGGACTTTATCAACAACCCCCAATGCTTCAGCGGTGAAATAAGCTTTGGCATGTTTGCTCCAGAGTTCATTGAACGCCGCAGGTTGGCGGATAAATTCAACATTTTTTGGAAGATTTTTTACCCACTCCTCAAGTAACGGCTCAAAGGCATAGCAATGTGGGCAGCCGTACCAGAAAAATTCAATGACTTCAACTTTATCCGGGTTTTGTGTGGGTTGGGCAGGTGAAAGTGTTTCGTATCCAACCGGATCTGCTTTCAGCAAAAAAGAACAGGAAAATAATAAGAATAACAGAATAGTTTGAGTGGTTTTTTTAAGCATGGTTTGGTTCTCAATGAGCGTGAAATTCAGATAAAAAAGTAAAGGTATGTTCCCAACCCGGCTTTATAGCCTATTTCATCATCGAAATACGATAAGAAACGGCTTTAATTTCTTCATCTGTCATTTTTTTGGCAATCATGTGCATAATGTTTTCAGGATTATTACTGCGTGAGTCGTTTTTGAAATCGGTGAGTGATTTTATTAAATAATCGGCGTGTTGAGATTTTAATAACGGATATCCCGCGGGTTTGTTACCTTCACCAAAGGGACCATGGCAAGCGATACAGGCGGAGACTTCTCTGGTCAAGTCGCCGTTACGATAGAGGTCACTGCCTTGGGCAATAATAGCCTGAATTTTATCCTTGCTGTCAGCTTTCTTTTCTCCTTCAGTTGCTGCCGGTTTTTCATCTTCGTCTTCATCTAAAACGGGTAACTGGTTTGCTGAAACTTCTTGATCAGCATAATAAGCGGCGATATCAACCATATCTTCATCCGTTAAGCCCATGGCTATAGATGACCTCATAGGATTATTACGCGTGCCTTTTTTAAATGCCTTTAACTGTTTCATGAGGTATGAAGAATGCTGCTGCGCAAGCTTGGGGAATGCTGACACTATGCTGTTACCGTTGTCTCCATGGCAACTGACACAGGCAACCGCCTTTTCTTTTCCTGCGCTAATATTACCCTCTGCATGTAAAATACCGGAAGTACTGGTAAATGCCAGGGCTAGTGAAAGTGCCAGCAAGTTTTTTTTCATCGGGTTCCCCTTTGGAATAAAGTAGTTATTTTATGATAGCCTTTAATATATGTATGCAGGCTACGGAGTGTAGCCAGATTCTACTCTAATTTGCAAGCTTAAGCGAGGCAACGATGAACCCAGTTTATACCCAGGCAAAATTTATTAACAGTTCACCTGATCTCAAGGATACGCCTGAAGATCAGGGCAAGGAAGTGGCATTCGCAGGACGTTCTAATGCAGGCAAATCAAGCGCAATTAATACCCTGACCCGGCAAAATGCATTAGCCAGGATCAGTAAAACACCGGGTAGAACCCAGATGCTCAATTTTTTTGAAATTAATGCCCGGCAAAGGTTTGTTGATTTGCCCGGTTATGGTTATGCCAAAGTGCCTGTAGCGGTGAAAAAAAAGTGGCATGAGCTAATGGAAAGCTATTTAACCAGACGCAAATCATTATGTGCAATAATTTTGGTAATGGATGTACGACATCCCTTAACTGATTTCGATTGGCAGATGGTTGAATGGTGCCGTCACACTGGCTTGGCGTTACATATATTGTTAACCAAGGCCGATAAATTGACTTATGGCGCGGCTAAAAATACCTTATTACAGGTTCAAAGAGAGCTTAAGGATATTAACTTTCCATTAACGATACAGCTGTTTTCAGCATTGAAAAAAACCGGTATTGATGAGGTGCATCAAGCGCTTGACCTATTGTTTAAGCTGGATGAGCAGCCTGATCCGGAATTGTAAAAAGAAAACCCCGTGGTTAAAAAATACACCTCGGGGTTTTAGGAAAAATCAGCCGAAAAACTAAGGGGGAAACGGCTGATTCAACGCCAATATGGCATTGCATCCCTATGACTTAAGTATAAATGAAAAGTTGCAGAAATATTAAATTTTTTAATGCGCTTCGTCCCAATTAATCCCTACGCCTATGTCAACAATAAGCGGCACATTCAAATCAGCGGCTGAACACATGATGCTTCTGATAATGGCGGCACAATGCTCTATCTTATCATCTGCAACTTCAAATACCAGTTCATCGTGAACTTGCATAATCATTTTAGCATCCGGTTTTTCCTGAAGTAACCACTGATCGGTGCTGATCATGGCGCGTTTAATAATATCCGCCGCAGTTCCTTGCATCGGTGCATTGATAGCTGTGCGTTCCGCGTATTGGCGACGTGCCGCGTTGCGTGATTTTATTTCGGGTAAATATAAACGGCGGCCAAACAAGGTTTCAACAAAGCCCTGTTCGCGGGCTTGATCTCTAATATTGTCCATATAATTTTTAACGCCGGGATAACGGGCAAAATATAAATCAATATACGATTGAGCCTGACTACGTGATAAGCCCAATTGTTGTGCCAGGCCAAATGAAGACATGCCGTAAATCAAACCGAAATTAATGGCTTTTGCCGAGCGGCGTAAATCGGTGGTGACTTGATCCGGAGCTACGCCAAATACCTCAGCCGCCGTTGCCCTATGTACATCCTGACCTTCGCTAAAGGCTTTTAATAAGCCGGGATCAGCGGATAAATGCGCCATAATGCG
Source organism: Methylococcales bacterium (assembly GCA_038319065.1). Classification (GTDB taxonomy): domain Bacteria; phylum Pseudomonadota; class Gammaproteobacteria; order Methylococcales; family Methylomonadaceae; genus Methylobacter_C. Next base: position 1,931 of record JBBQCU010000326.1, on the reverse strand, counting down.
TAATTCAATTTGCGAATAATCCGCTGCGACGATTTTATAGCCTTCCGGGGCAATAAATGCCTGCCGGATTTTTCGCCCTTCTTCACTGCGGATGGGAATGTTTTGCAAATTGGGGTCGGAAGAGGATAGTCTGCCTGTAGCGGCTACCGCTTGATGATAAGAGGTGTGAATCCGGCCCGACTTGTCATCAATCTGTTGTGGCAGTTTATCGGTATAAGTCGATTTTAGCTTGCTTAAACTACGGTAATCAAGGATCAGCTTGGGCAACGGATAATCAATAGCCAGTTCCTGTAATACCGACTCTTCGGTTGATGGCTGTCCTTTAGGCGTTTTCTTTAAAACAGGTAATTTTTGCTGGTCATAGAGGATGTCTTGAATTTGCTTGGGCGAGCCTAAATTGAAGGTATGCCCTGCGAGGTCGTGAGCCTGCTGCTCAATGGCGACAATATGGTTGGCCAGTTCCAGACTTTGCTGAGCCAGCATGGCGGCATTAATGAGCACCCCATTGTTTTCAATTCGGGCAAGCACACTGATCAGGGGGATTTCTATTTCCGAGTATAAGTTGAGCAGGGCCGGGTGCTGTTTCAGTTTTGCCATCAGCACTTGATGCAGTCGCAAGGTGATATCCGCATCTTCAGCCGCATAAGGCGCAGCTTGTTCCAGTCTCACTTCCTGAAACGGGATTTGTTTTGCACCCTTGCCGGCAACATCTTCATAATGAATGGTGCTTATGCCCAGATATTCCTTGGCGAGGTCATCCATATTATGCTTGGTTGCGGTACTGTTTAATACATAAGATTCCAGCATGGTGTCGTGAGCAACACCACGTAATGTTATGCCGTGATTCGCTAACACATGAGCGTCATATTTGAGGTTTTGCCCCAGCTTGGCTTTTTGCGGGTTTTCAAGTAAAGGGCGGAGTTTTTCCAGGATTCCGGTACGATCTAGCTGATCGGGTGCACCAGCATAACTATGGGCTAAAGGTACATAAGCAGCTTTGCCTGGAGTTACTGCAAAAGACACGCCGACTATCTCTGCTTTGCTGTAATCAAGGCTGGTGGTTTCTGTGTCAAAAGCAAACAGTTCAGCGTTCTCAAGTGATTTAAGCCATTGATTAAATTGCTGAGTGGTCAGTATGGTTTCATAGCTGGATTCGATAGTGGCAGGTTTATCTTCTACAATTACGGTTTCCATGTTGTTATCCAGCATCTTCAACCACGATGAAAATCCCAGTCCGGATAACAGGTTTTTCAGTTCTTCAGTGTTTATGGGCCGGCGTTTTAAATCATCCATGCTGTAGGGCAAATCAAGATCGCATTTGATCGTGGTAAGCTGTTTGGCTAACGGCAGTTTATCAAGACTGGCGCGGAGATTTTCGCCAATTTTACCGGTAATTTTATCGGCATTTTCGATCAGGTTTTCCAGGGTTTGGTACTGTTCCAGCCACTTTGCGGCAGTTTTGGGGCCAACGTTAGGCACGCCGGGAATGTTGTCGCTGCTATCTCCCATTAAAGCCAGATAATCAACTATTTGTTCCGGTTTTACGCCAAACTTGTCGATAACACCCTGAATATCCATACGCGTGTTGGACATGGTATTTTCCAGGATAATTTGGTCGGTGACCACTTGCGCCATGTCTTTATCGCCGGTGGAAATGATTACGCTGAAACCTTGCCCGGCGGCCTGTTGAGCCAAGGCACCCAATACATCATCCGCTTCTACATCCGGCTCCATAATTAACGGTAGACCCATAGCCCTGATGAGCTGATGCAAAGGCTCGATTTGTACGCGCAAATCGTCGGGCATAGGAGGCCTGTGAGATTTATATTGATCGTATAGGTCATTGCGAAAGGTCTTGCCGGGCGCGTCAAAAACCACGGTAATATATTCACTTTGATAATCGGCGATGAGTTTGCGCAACATGTTGGATA
>JBBQCU010000325.1:0-4731 GCA_038319065.1 Methylococcales bacterium | reverse complement strand
TCGCATCGGCGACCGCATTAGAGGTTATTTAAAAGATGTACGCTCAGAACCGCGTGGAACGCAATTGTTTGTAAGTCGCACGGCACCTGAATTATTGATAGCCTTGTTTCGTCTTGAAGTGCCTGAAGTGGGGGAGGGTGTGATTTCTGTGATAGGCGCTGCGCGTGATCCAGGTTCCAGGGCTAAATTGGCAGTCAAGAGCAATGATCCGAGGCTGGATCCCGTGGGTGCTTGCGTGGGTATGAGAGGGTCGAGAGTGCAGTCGGTTACCAATGAATTGGCAGGCGAACGTGTTGACATTATTCTTTGGAATCCAAGTGAGGCTCAATTTGTAATCAATGCCATGTCACCCGCTGAAATTCAGTCCATTGTTGTGGATGAAGACAAACATAGCATGGATCTGGCGGTAAACTCGGATAACCTGTCTCAAGCTATTGGCCGAGGCGGTCAAAATGTACGTCTGGCAAGCCAGTTAACCGGTTGGGAATTGAATGTTATTGACGCGTCCAAAGCAGAACAACACGCTGAAGCTCAAGTCGATAAGGTAAAACAGTTATTCATTGATCAATTGGATGTTGATGAAGATATTGCTTTAATTCTGGCTGAAGAGGGTTTTAATAGCGTCGAAGAGATTGCCTATGTGCCGGTTAGCGAAATGCTTGAAATTGAAGGATTTGACGAAGATTTGGTTAATGAGTTGAGAAGCAGGGCAAAAGATGCCTTGTTGATAAGTGCCATTGCATTGGAAGAAAAAATAGAGTCAGCGAAGCCGGCTGAAGATATGCTGGAAATGGAGGGCATGGATACTGATCTGGCATATGATCTGGCAAGTCAGGGCATTATTACGATGGATGATTTGGCAGAGCAATCGGTTGATGATTTGCTGAATTTTTCAGGCATGAATGAAGAGAGGGCGGCAAAGTTAATTATGAAGGCGCGTGAGCCTTGGTTTGCTGAGGCACATAGCAAGTAGGTAAGGGGTAGAAGATGAGCGATAAAACAGTACGGCAGTTAGCGGAGATAGTAAAAATACCTCTGGAACGATTATTAGAGCAGCTAAAAGAAGCAGGTTTATCTGCGAGCGCCCCTGATGATGTAATTAATGAAGATGAAAAGATGCAATTGCTTGCACATTTGCGCAAACGTCATGGCAAGGCTGAGGGCGAAGTCAGTAATTCCCCCAGGCGTGTGACATTAGAGCGCAGAAAAGTCACGGAAATCAAGCAGGCAAGTGTGCCCGGTAGTTCAACTAAAACCATTAGCGTTGAAGTCCGGAAGAAGAAGACCTATATCAAGCGTAGTGAAGTTGCGGATTCTGGTTTACAAAAGGAAGAAGAATTGGTTAAGCCTGTTCAGGTCGAGCCGAAAAAGATAGAAGAGGTGACATTAACGCAAGCTGAAAAACTCCCGCCTGTTATAGAACCGGTAGTAGCAATTAAACAGACCCCGGAAAAAGAAACGCTAGTATCAGAGCCAGTTAAAATTGAACCGGAAGTTCAAGCCGCCGCTGTGCCTGAAGTTGAACCTCAACCCAAAGCTATGCTTGAGCCTGAGCTTGAACCTGATGAGGAAATTGAATCTGAAGCTAAATTTCAAGCTTTAAAGATTAAGGAAGAAAAGAAAATCAAGCAGGAAAAATCGATCAAAACCAAGGAAGCGGAAGATGCCAGAAAAAAACAGCAAGAAAAGGAGCATCGACTTGAAGAGTCGATCAAAAAAAATGCCGATAAAGTAAGACAACAGGCGGCGGTAAAACAGGAAACACTGCACAGGAAAAAACAAGAAGAAGGTTCGCGCTCATCCGGCAAAGATGCCAAAAAAGGCAAGAAAAAAGGGAAGCAACCTCAACGCGTCAATGTGCAATCTGACAGTAAACATCAATTTGAGATGCCGGTTGCACCCATAGTGAAAGAGGTCACAATACCGGAAATGATTCTTGTGTCCGATCTTGCCCAAAAAATGAGTGTCAAAGCAGCCCTGGTAATCAAGCATCTGATGAAGCTGGGTATTATGGCGACCATCAATCAAAGCATAGACCAGGAGACGGCGGCTATTTTGGTTGAAGAAATGGGACACAAAGCCATCATGCAGAGTGACGATGATCTTGAACAGGAAATGCTGGCTGAAGCACAGGTAGAAGATACCCGCGTTGAATTACCCCGTGCACCGATTGTTACCATCATGGGACACGTCGATCATGGTAAAACTTCGTTGCTGGATTATATTCGTAAAACACGTGTTGCGGCTGGTGAAGCAGGTGGAATTACTCAGCATATCGGTGCTTATCAGGTAAAAACGGACCACGGATCGGTGACATTTTTAGATACGCCCGGACATGCTGCGTTTACAGCCATGAGAGCCAGGGGTGCCGACATTACTGACGTAGTTATTGTGGTTGTTGCTGCGGATGATGGCGTAATGCCGCAAACCAGAGAAGCAGTTGAGCATGCGAGAGCAGCCAATGTACCGATTATCGTGGCGATAAATAAAATCGATAAACCCGATGCCAATCCTGAAAAAGTAATGCAGGAGCTATCAGTCATTAACGTTCTGGCGGAAGAATGGGGAGGCGATGTGCAGTTCCTCAAGATTTCGGCTAAAACCGGTGAGGGTATTGATGATTTAATTGAAGCTTTAATTGTACAGACTGAAATTCTTGAATTAAAAGCCCCTGTCGAAGGCCCTGCATCGGGTATCGTGATTGAATCAAGACTGGATAGAGGTCGAGGCGCTGTCGCAACGGTATTGATTCAAAAAGGTACGTTGGAAAATGGCCAAATGGTGTTATGTGGTCAAGAATATGGCCGTGTCCGTGCTATGTTTAACGAGAATGGAAAAGCTATTAAAGAGGCTGGTCCTTGTGCACCGGTTGAAATTCTAGGGCTTTCGGGAACACCGGACGCAGGTGATGAATTCCTGGTGGTACAAAACGAACGGATCGCTAAAGAGTTGGCCAAACACCGCGAAGACCGCAAAAAATTTACCAAACATGCAGCACAACAGGCCTCCAAACTGGATGAAGTATTTTCCAGAATGGCGACTGGCGAACTTGCCAGCGTGAATCTGGTTATCAAAACTGATGTGCAAGGTAGTCTGGAAGCGTTACGCGGTTCTTTAGTTGCGTTATCAAATGAAGAAGTAGAGGTAAAGGTTGTTTTTGGCGGCGTTGGCGGCATTAATGAAGGTGACGCTAACCTGGCACTGGCTTCGGGTGCAATTCTAATGGGCTTTAATGTTCGAGCGGATGCGACAGCCAGAAAGTTGATTGAAGAAAAAGGCATCGATCTGCATTATTACAGTGTCATCTATGACGCGATCGATGAAGTTAAGAAATCTATCAGCGGCATGTTAGCACCTGAAATTAAAGAGCAGATTGTTGGTCTAGCGGAAGTTCGTGACGTATTCCGTTCACCAAAATACGGTGCGATTGCTGGTTGTATGGTTATTGACGGCTATGTAAAACGAAACCTGCCTATCCGTGTGCTGCGTGAAAACGTAGTGATTTTTGAAGGGCAGTTGGAATCCTTACGTCGCTTTAAAGATGATGCTGCCGAGGTTAAAATGGGTATGGAATGTGGTATCGGGGTAAAAAATTACAATGATGTTAAACCCGGCGACCAGATCGAAGTTTTTGAACGTATAGAAATCAAGCGGGAACTTTAACCTTATGGCAAAAGAATTTGGTCGTAATGCCCGTGTTTCATCGCAGATGCAGAAAGAGCTGTCTTTAATCCTGCAGCGGGATATTGATGATTCCAGGTTAGGTTTTATTACTATCAATGAAGTTGTGGTAACTAAAGACCTTGCGGTTGCAAAAGTGTATGTCACTGTCTTAAATGTTGATGAGCAGGGCAAACGTGACAATGTTAAATGGCTGAATGAGTTGGCTCCGATGATTCGGCATCAATTGGCAAAAAGAATGCGTTTAAGGCATATTTCTGATTTGCGTTTTTATTACGATAATTCATTTGATACCGGTATGCGGGTGGCGGAGTTATTAAGTGATCTGGACAAGCCTTTCGACTCCGCTCAGGACAAACCCTTCGACTCTGCTCAGGACAAGCATGATCCGGATAAACCCGGCTCATGAGCAAACGCAAGTCCGGTCGTAATGTTCACGGCATAGTGCTGTTAGATAAACGTTTAGGGGTGTCCTCTAACAGGGCTTTGCAGGAAGTAAGGCATTTGTTTAATGCCAATAAAGCGGGTCATACCGGTAGCCTGGATCCTCTGGCAACCGGTTTGTTGCCGCTTTGTTTTGGTGAGGCAACCAAAGTCTCGGCGTTGATGCTGGATGATAATAAACGTTATCAAGTGACTATTCAGCTGGGCGTGATAACCGATACAGGTGATGCAGAGGGCTCTGTTATCGAAACCCAACCGGTGCCCGATTTGTCCATTGAAAAAATACAAGGCTGTCTGCAACAGTTTACAGGTGAAATCGACCAGATTCCTCCCATGTATTCTGCATTGAAGCATAACGGAAAAAAGCTCTATGAATTGGCAAGAGCAGGTGAAACAGTTGAGCGCAAAGCCAGGCGAATCAAGATATTCGATCTGAAGCTCCTGACTGGTTCTCAAGCTGGAGATTGGGAGCCAGACCAGTTGACATTGGAAGTTTTCTGCACAAAAGGCACTTATATCCGGTCATTAGCCGAGGATATCGGCCGTTACTTGGGCTGCGGCGGAACAGTGAAAGCATTACGACGACTGGAAGCGGGTCTATTTAGT
>JBBQCU010000324.1:0-4746 GCA_038319065.1 Methylococcales bacterium | reverse complement strand
TTACTGACTCAATTTGAACAAACCTTGGCAAATAGGTAAGTCTATGTCCTATCTAAACATCACTAGACTCAATGCGTCATCCGCTGATTTTGACCAGCAATTGCAAACCCTGCTGGCATGGGATGAAACTGATGACAGGGATATTCATCAGCGGGTTTTGGATATTATTGCCGATGTTCGCAAAAAGGGTGATAAAGCGGTCATTGACTACACAAACCGCTTTGACCATCGCAACATTACGCATGCTGGCGAATTGGAATTATCCAGAGAAATACTTAAATCTGCTTGGGAAAAATTACCTGTTGATCAAGCGCAAGCCCTGCAAGTTGCGTCTGACCGTATTCGTGCCTATGCTGAACATCAAAAAATGCAGTCCTGGCAATACACCGAGGCTGACGGCACCGTATTAGGGCAAAAAATCACGCCCTTGGATCGAGTGGGTCTTTATGTGCCAGGTGGGAAAGCGGCTTATCCCTCATCGGTATTAATGAATGCCATTCCGGCAAAAGTAGCCGGTGTTGGCGAATTGATTATGGTTGTACCCACTCCCCAGGGCGAAACCAATGAACTGGTCCTGGCGGCTGCTTTCCTGGCCGGAGTAGACCGGATATTTGCTATTGGCGGTGCGCAAGCCATTGCCGCATTGGCTTATGGCACTGAAACTATTCCCGCGGTTGCAAAAATTGTCGGCCCAGGCAACATCTATGTCGCTACTGCCAAAAAACTGGTGTTCGGACAGGTGGGTATCGATATGATTGCAGGACCTTCGGAAATCTTGATTATCTGTGACGGTAAAACCAATCCCGACTGGATTGCCATGGATATGTTCTCTCAAGCAGAACATGATGAAAATGCTCAGGCCATATTGATCAGCGATGATGCTGATTATCTGGATGCAGTCGAACAAAGCATCAATAATTTATTACCGGAAATGGAGCGCGCCGGGATCATCAGAACATCCCTGTCAACACGAGGCGCATTAATCAAAGTTGATGACTTAAAGCAGGCCGCCGATGTCGCTAACTTTATTGCGCCGGAACATTTGGAGCTTTCAGTTGATGACCCCGAAGCATTGAGCGAAAAAATTCGTCATGCGGGTGCTATTTTTATGGGTCGTTATACGGCTGAAGCATTGGGTGATTACTGCGCTGGTCCCAATCATGTTTTACCTACCTCCAGTACGACGCGCTTTTCTTCGCCTTTAGGGGTCTATGATTTTCAAAAGCGCTCCAGTTTAATTAACTGTTCTCAAATAGGTGCAGATACTTTAGGCAAAACTGCATCCATACTGGCACGTGGCGAAAGCCTGACCGCCCATGCGCGTTCTGCGGAATATAGAATTAATTCAGACTAAAGGCACAAGTGGTTTTTGAGTCTTTCGTCTTTCGCCTTAAACCTCAAAGATGACCAAAAATAATAATCTGATTTCCTCCGTTTTCCGTAAGGAAGTATTGGCAATGTCTGCTTATAAAGTAGCAGATGCCCAGGGTTTAATTAAACTGGATGCCATGGAAAATCCGTATAGCTGGCCTGAAGACATAAAAAAAGAATGGCTGGAGACACTTAAAGACTGTCAGTTAAACCGCTACCCGGACCCTGAAGCCCGCCATCTTACCCAAACTATCAAGCACTTGAATCAAATATCCGATCAGTTTGATGTGTTACTGGGCAATGGGTCTGATGAAATTATTCAATTGTTGTTAATGGCGTTACCTGAAACAGCCAGTGTATTGGCTCCCGCTCCCGGTTTTGTTATGTACAAACAGCTGAGTGACGGTTTGGGATTAAATTATCAGGGCATTCCTTTGCTTGCAGATACCTTTGATCTGGATTTGCCGGGCATGCTTGCAGCAATAGAACAGCATCAACCTTCAGTTATTTTCCTGGCCTATCCCAATAATCCAACCGGTAATTTATTCAGCGAAAAGTCTATTCTGGATATTATAAAAATAGCCAAAGGCCTGATTGTGATAGATGAAGCTTATGCACCATTTGCCAATGCCAGTTTTATCAATGCGCTGGATCAATATGACAACTTGCTGGTTATGCGTACTGTCTCCAAGTTAGGGCTGGCAGGTTTGCGTCTGGGTTACATCATAGGCAAACCGACGATCATTGAACAACTCAATAAAATTCGCCTTCCTTACAATATCAATAGTCTCACACAAATCAGCGCAGACTTTGCTCTCTCTAACAAGACGCTTTTTGATCAGCAAACTCAAAAGATTTGTTCGGAAAGAGCCGTTGTTTTTAAACAGCTAAATGAACTTGAAGGTATTACCGCTTATCCAAGCGCAGCTAATTTTATTCTTTTCAGAACGCCTGAAAATAAGGCGTCCGGGATTTTCTTGTCGATAAAACGGCAAGGGGTTTTAATTAAAAACCTGAGTGCCCAAGGTGGCTTGTTAAGCGATTGCCTGCGGGTTACTATTGGCAAGCCCGAGGAAAATATGGCGTTTCTTGCAGCCTTAAGAAAAAGCTTATAAATCCCTTCCTGCCCTTCTTTTCACCAAGTTAAAAGAAACCCATTTTTCAAGTTCAGCAGCATTAAGCATTAATTTCGTCCCGCTGTCATCAATCAAACCTGTGCAAGAAATTCACAGGGCCATTTTGAACAGAATTTCTTCGGTATTAATGCAATATTCTTTTTACATTTTAGGTAGTTATGTGGCTTTCTATCTAATGCCTTGAAGAATAGGAACTTAAAACCACGAAGGCATCTTAAACAATTCACACTAAGCACTTCAAATTCACTAGCTTCTAGTGGTATATTGACGCTACATAAGAATGAGCTGTAAAGCCACGGATATAATCAGGAGAGTTCCATAATGAATAATAAAGGCGTCGATAAGTCTAAACGCCAGTTTTTAACCACGGCTTTGACCGTGGTTGGTGCTGTCGGTACAGGCTATTTAGCTGTTCCTTTTCTCGCTCAAATGCAGCCAAGTGTCAAAGCAATGGCGGCTGGAGCACCCGTTGAAGTTGACATTAGTAAAATGGAAGCCGGGCAACTGATTAGAGTAGCCTGGCGAGGTAAGCCTGTATGGATACTCAATAGAACACCTGAAGTTCTTGCAACATTAAAAACTCTGGATAACGAGCTTAGAGATCCTCTTTCAAATGAATCTGAACAGCCTCCCTCCAGTAAAAACCCGGTACGATCCATTAAGCCTGAAATTTTTGTTTCTGTAGGGTTATGCACACATTTAGGTTGCTCTCCTACCTTTCGCCCGGAAATAGCGCCTACTGATCTTGGAGACAAGTGGAAAGGCGGTTTTTTCTGTCCGTGTCATGGCTCCTGGTTTGATCTGGCTGGCCGCGTCTATCGTGGCGTACCCGCACCTACTAACCTGGTAATTCCGCCTTATCGCTATGTTACCGATACACTGATAATCATTGGTGAGCCTGCTGAGGAGAAAGCCGCATGAAACCTTCCCGTTTAAATGAGTGTGGCAACTGGGTTTTAGAACGTTTCCCAGTGACTAAATTCTGGAATGATCACATGGCGCACTACTATGCGCCAAAAAACTTCAATTTTTGGTATTTCTTTGGCTCTTTGGCGTTACTGGTTTTAGTCAACCAGATTCTTACCGGTATTTTGTTGACCATGAATTATAAACCGGATGCAAAACTGGCATTCGATTCTGTAGAATACATCATGCGTGATGTGCCTTGGGGTTGGCTGGTGCGCTACATGCATTCAACCGGTTCCTCGGCATTTTTTATCGTGATTTACCTGCACATGCTCAGAGGCATCATGTATGGTTCATTCAAGCATCCGCGTGAGCTGATCTGGATTTTCGGCATGTTGCTGTTTGTTGCCTTAATGGCCGAAGCGTTTATGGGATACTTACTACCCTGGGGGCAAATGTCCTACTGGGGCGCACAGGTCATTATTTCTTTATTTAGCGCGATTCCTGTTATCGGTGATGATTTATCGCTCTGGATCAGAGGCGATTATGTTATTGCCGATGCAACCCTGAATCGTTTCTTCGCTTTCCATGTTATCGCCGTGCCTTTGGTCTTGGTCATGCTGGTTTTCATGCACATTGTGGCGCTGCATGAAGTCGGTTCCAACAATCCTGATGGCATTGAAATCAAGGAATCCAAGGATCCATGGGGACATCCAGTGGATGGTATTCCATTTCATCCTTATTACACGGTAAAAGATATAGTCGGTGTTGCTGTATTTTTATTGTTTTTCGCCACGGTTATTTTTTATATGCCGGAAGTGGGCGGTTATTTTCTCGAACATGCCAATTTCATCCCGGCTGATCCAATGAAAACACCTGAACACATTGCTCCAGTCTGGTATTTCACACCGTTTTATTCTATTTTAAGAGCTATTCCTGATAAATTTGCCGGTGTTATTGCAATGGGTAGCTCTATAGTCGTGTTGTTCCTGTTGCCTTGGCTGGATCGCTGTAAAGTTAAATCAATTCGTTATCGTGGTGGTATTTTCAAAAAAGCCTTGTTTTTGTTTGTAGTCAGTTTTCTGGTATTGGGTTATTTGGGTACTCAACCTGTAACTCCGGTAGCGACAACCTTGGCCAGACTTTTTACCACAATTTATTTTGGCTTTTTTCTGTTAATGCCCATCTATACTCGCTGGGAAAAAACCAAGCCGGTGCCAAGAAGCTTGACCAAAGTACATAGCCTTGAGGAGCAACTGCATAGTCTTGAGGAGCAATTGCCGGCGTTAATTGAGGAAATTACCGAATTAAAGCCATTAGCTGCTGAAATAGG
>JBBQCU010000323.1:0-4747 GCA_038319065.1 Methylococcales bacterium | reverse complement strand
TGCGTTACTTGCGAGCGGTCTATTCTAAAAATATCCTGGAAGCTCAAGATGCCCGAATTGGCCAAAAAAGATTACTTAATCAAGCGGCTCGGCGTCAATTAGCGGGCTATAACAGCTTGGTGGCAGCTATTGCAGAGCCGGGTGGTGAATGTCCGGTATTTAATTCCGATAATGCTGAACTTTATTGGTTGATTGGTCTTTTAGACGGCTTGCAGGCCATGCTTAACGATTTGGCAACCGAGGGTAGCGCAAATGTTCCACTGGATATCGCTTCTAAAGTGGGCCGGGGTGCTGGTTGTTTGAATAATGAACAGTGGTGGGGCTTACCCAAGGCAATCCAAGCAGCTATTTGGGTGACTATACCCAGTAATAAACCCGTCGATGCCGATCCGTTAAAGGTATTGGATCAATCCATGCAAATCGGTTTGCAACAAGGTGTTCCGATTGCTCAAGTATTAGCGGCTCAAATCCATATGGGGCTTGGGCATACCGATCAAGTAAAAGCCATCATTCGTCGTAATCAAGAGGCAAAAACGCAAACGCACACTCTGCGGGCATATAGATTGCTGAACGAATTTACTACGCTGCAATTACAGTCCATTTCAGATCGCTTATGGACAGAAGCAACGGGTAAACGTACGCCTATCTCCGGATTAGGTACTTTTTGGGATGATCCAAAAAAAGCTGTTGATACTATTAATATAGATGATATGCTCCAATAAACGAGGTATTTACTTATGAACATTTTTGACCACACCTTATCCAGATTACTAATAGGATTGATCTTGTTATCGAGTGCTAATATAGCCGCTGCTGAAACAAAAAGCCTGTGCGTCTTTGACATGCTCGGAGCCAATGGCCCTTATTTTGCTGAAATGAAGGACTACAAGACAGCGGCCCTTGCCTGGGGCGTTGATTTTACACTAAAACCTTATGCCAATGAGCGCGTAGCTGCGGAAGACTTTAAAGCCGGCACCTGCGATGCCGTCATTTTTACCGGGATTCGTGCGCGCCAGTTTAATCCTTTTACAGGCAGTATTGATGCTATTGGTTCAATTCAGGATTATGGCTTATTAAAATCAGCAATCAGCACAATCAGTTCAAAAAAAGCTGAAAAGTTGATGTTTAATGATCCCTATGAAGTAGTTGGCATTCTACCGGCGGGTGCTGCTTATATGTTTGTCAAAGACCGCAAGATAGATACAGTAGGTGAATTAGCCGGTAAACGGATTGCTATTTTGGACTCTGATCCTGCCCAGACTGAAATGGTCACTTTTGTTGGCGCATCGCCTGTAAGTACAACAATTGCCAATATGTACAGTGAATTTAATAATGGCTCTGTAGATGTGACCTATGGGCCTGCAATTATGTATGAAGCGATGGAACTTTACAAAGGTTTGGAACCCAACGGCGGGGTTATTCAGTTTTCACTGGCGCAACTTACGCTTCAAATCGTTATTCGAAAAGCAAAATTTCCGGAAGGATTTGGTCAAAATTCACGTGATTACGCTTTGAGCCGGTTTGATAGATTGGTTGAAGTCATTGGCAACTCTGAAAAAAAAATCCCCCAGAAACTCTGGGTTAACATTCCTGAAAACGATAAAACCAGCTATAACGAGGTATTCAGACAAGCCCGGATCAGGCTTCGTGGGAAAGGTATTTATAATGATAAAATGCTGACAATAATGAGAAGACTGCGTTGTGAAAAAAACCCGCAGTTGCCGGAATGTACTGCTGCTGATAAAGAATAGCTAAGTATGCTGGATAAATTTCTTCAGCGTAGCTGGCAGGAGTGGTTATCTTCATTACCGGTTTTTTTACTGTTGATGACTATTATTTTTGCAGGTAATGGCGAAAAATTACACGCTCAGCTACTTAAAGCAGGAGGATCGATCTGGCATGATTACTTTGCGCTAAGAGGCAACATCCCAATTCCCGATTGTAATGTCAATCCTGATATTGAACTGGAGCTGAATAAGCTCGCAGCCGAAACCGATAAGCTGGACGATCTGTTCGCTAATAAGCCTTTTGATAGAGAGGCGGCAAGTATTTCCTTGGAAGGCGCCCGGCAACTGTGTGTTAAAAAGCATCAGCTAGCGGAACAAAACCGGGCAAGAATAACCCCAGCCCTTATTGTTTTTCGCGGCATTGAAACCAGCGTAGCGGCCTTCAGTATTTTTGCGTTTAAAAAAGATCGCTTCATTCTGGTATTGATGGTGTTTATTTGTGCCATCACCTGCACTCTCAGACAGCGTCATATCGCGTTTAGATCGGTAACAACACTGTTAGATAACCGTATTGCCTGTACCGCACAGTTGTTAGGTAATTTTATACTGGTTATTTCTGCCTGGGCATATCGGGACAGTGTATATCAGTCGTCAACTATAGTCGAACATCCCGAGATTTACTCATCAGTTATTCTTGGATTTTTAGCATTATGTGGCATTAACATCTTTCAACTTGCCAGACCCCGGCAGGGAATCAAGCCAGGCGGGAAATTTTTCAACACTTTGTCGACTATTCCCCTCTATACCTGGATGGCAATAGCCTCAGGTAGTTATTTCTTCCTGATTGAAGGTAATGCTGCGGGATTGGCAATATTCTTTAGTTTATTATTTGACCAGGCGGGCTTGTTCCTGAATATCGGATTATACATTTGGGTGGGTATGCTGTTAGCGCAAACCCGTATGGGAGAGTTGGTTTTTAATATCTTTAAACCTTGGCACATGTCGCCTGAATTGTTAGCCGTTGCGGCTATTGTGATTATGGCCCTGCCAACTGCATATACAGGGGCTTCCGGAATAATTATTATTGCTATGGGCACGGCTGTCTATAAAGAGTTGCGCAGGGTAGGCGCGCGCAGGCAACTGGCTTTAGCAGCCACGGCCATGTCCGGCAGTGTAGGTGTAGTGCTCAGGCCCTGCCTTTTAGTGGTACTCATTGCGGCTTTAAATAAAGAGGTAGTAACAGATCAACTTTTTAGCTGGGGCCTGAAAACATTTATGACTACAGCGGCGGTTTTTTGTTTTTACATGTTTATTTCGAAGCGTGAAAAAATGCTGTTTGCTCCAGCAAATAAAGCCTTTAAGCCTTGTCTGAAAGCGTTGCGTGCCTTGTTTCCATACTTCTTTATTACGCTGTTTGTTGCATTGGCCTATATCTTTTTGCTGAACGCATACCTGGATGAATTTTCTGCCCCTGTGATATTACCGGTGATAATTCTTGGCATGGTGGCTTATGAAAAGCTTTTTGCTTATAACTCCCTGATTGACAGACAGAAGCAGAAAATGCACAACCTTGAATACGAGATTCGATTTGCCACCTCTGAGACGACTATTCTTATTGGCGCATTACTGCTTTTGATGGGGCTTTCTTTTATATTAGGTGGAGTTATTGAGCGCTCAGGATTGTTAAACGCTTTACCTGAATACTTTGGATCAATCTGGACAACCTTAGGCTTTTTGATTGTCGTTTTGATCGGTATTGGCATGATCATGGATCCCTACGGAGCCGTAGTCTTGGTTAGCGGCACGGCGGCCCAGATCGCCTATAAAAATGGCATCAATCCCATCCATTTCTGGATGATGGCTTTGGTTGCCTTCGAGCTCGGTTATTTAAGCCCGCCGGTTGCACTAAATCAATTGTTAACCCGGCAAATAGTCGGGGAAAAAGAGGTTGCAAAGGCAGATCTGGAGGGAGATAGCTTTTGGTACCGGCATGAAAAAACATTGCTCCCCTTGGTGACAATGGCTACAACTTTACTACTGGTCGCTATTGTACCTATTTTGGTAGGCTTATATTTTTCCTCATAAAGTTCGCATAATATGAATCTTTATCCATTATTCCGTCCCCTGTTATTTTCACTAGACCCGGAAACCGCTCATAAAGTAACACTTAAGATGTTAAACGTAGCGCATGCTTCCGGCTTGGGAAAACTGATCTACCCGGCTATTGAAGATAAACACGTGAATGTCATGGGACTCAGCTTTAAAAATCCTGTCGGCCTTGCGGCGGGCATGGATAAGAACGGAGATTACATAAATGCGCTGGCCGCATTAGGTTTTGGCTTTATCGAAATCGGTACGGTGACGCCGCGCCCGCAACCGGGCAATCCTAAACCGCGCCTTTTCAGGCTACCTGAACACCAAGCGATTATCAATCGCATGGGCTTTAACAATTTGGGCCTGGACCACTTGCTGGACCAAGTAAAAAAAAGCAAGTACAACGGCATTTTGGGCATCAATATCGGTAAAAATTTCGATACGCCCATTGAAAATGCGGTTAACGATTATTTAACCGGTTTACGCAAGTCTTATACCTCCGCCAGTTACATTACCATAAATATTTCTTCACCCAACACCAAAAATCTTCGTCAGTTACAGCAGGGCGATGAACTAAAATCCCTGATTGCCATCTTAAAAGAAGAGCAGCTCAAGCTGCAACAAGAACACGGTTTTTATGTACCTTTAACCTTAAAAATTGCTCCGGATCTGGACGCAGATGAAATAACCCATATTGCCCGATTGTTACTGGAATTTGAGATAGATGGTGTGATTGCTACCAACACGACTATCGCTCGCGACATGATTGCAGATCATCCCTTTGCCCGTGAAGCGGGTGGCTTAAGCGGCGCGCCGGTTAAAGACAAATCAACCCTTGTTGTACGTCAATTAGCGGCTGAATTAGGGAAAAGAATACCGGTTATTGCCACAGGCGGTATTTTAAGTGCAACTGACGCACAGGAAAA
>JBBQCU010000322.1:0-4752 GCA_038319065.1 Methylococcales bacterium | reverse complement strand
AGTTGGCTCATTTTCAGGACAGCTTAATCTACAGATCAAGCGGCATTAACGGAATTAATTTTAGAATAATCTGTCGCATGATTTCTAATGCCGTCATCAATAAAACCAGGGGGCAATAATCCTAGACCCCAATAATTTATTACATTTTTCGGATAATAAACGTCTGAACAGATAAGTGGCCAAGCTTATAGCATTTACATTGGAGGTAGTTTGCGTGATCATTTCACTGGCCGACTGACTGACCAAACACAGCATTACTATGGTGCCTCCGGCCCGTCCGAAGGAGGTCGAAGTGACTCAAATCCCCACTTCGTTTCACGGAAGCCATTCGCCAAGGAATAAAAATAAAATAATTTTAACATTTGCCAATTTGTGGGAGCGGTGTTTGGCACGCTCTTCGTGGCTAAAGCCGCTCCCACGAAAACTTTATTTTTTCCAGTTTATTGGGTTACTATTCCTAATCAAACGCGTTTTTTAGTTGGTGCCTTTTCGCCACTCAAGCCCAGTTGCTATATAATCAGCAATTAAAAATAAACTATTTACCTTCATCCATGAATCAGAACTGGAAAAATTTTCTACTCAGTCAAAAGGCAACTTTTGAAAGTGATACCTGCATTATCTTTCCACCCAATTCAGCGTATAACGACAAGACCCTTTACCCGGTTGCACATTTGGCGGTATTAACTATTAGCGGGAAAGATGCGGCTAAATTATTACAGGGACAAATAACCTGTAATGTTAACGATGTTACCGAAACAAGAAGCAGCTTGGGCGCGTTATGCAACCCGAAAGGCCGAGCGATCAGCACTTTTTTACTGGTTAAAACCGGGGATGTTTTTCTCATGGTTTTGCCTGAAGAACTATTGGAACTGGTCAAAAAAAGATTGCAAATGTATGTTTTAAGGTCTGATGTTACGCTAACCGATAGCTCCGGCCAGTACTGTCTGATTGGGCTATACCACCCTGAAATGCAAGCCGAACCATTATTTGCTACCACCCAAGAGGAGATTATTACCGTTAACCTTTCTGTTACACAAAGCCGGTGTTTGGTCATTGCCGAAGCAGATAAAGCGATTGCTCTGTGGTCAGGCCGGGTCAGCAATCTGCGCTTTCAGCAGGAAAACTCGGATCAATGGCGTTATCTCGATATAATCTCAGGCATACCCTGGCTAACTACGGAAACATCCGAGGAATTCATTCCTCAAATGCTTAATCTGGATCTTTTGGGTGGCATCAGTTTCAACAAAGGTTGTTATACCGGGCAGGAAATTGTTGCCCGTACACATTATCTGGGCAAGGCAAAAAGAGCGCTATTTCTGGCTGAATGCGACACACCAATCACGCCTGAACCGAATTCAACCATCATCGATGACAGCACGGGCAAAGCACAAGCCATAGGCAAGGTGTTGCTGGCGCAACAACCCCGGCAAATACATGGTAACGAAGGGAGACTTTGTAAAATGCTGATTGTTTTGCAGGTTTCTGATAGCGATACTTATAGCCTTAAATTACAAGACAACAATCAAAACAAAATTACTTTATTAACCTTACCACTATGATGAATACTCAAGCAGCCTTACATTTTCGCCGCATCGGCGTAATTACTATTTTCGCCGTTTATTGTGTCATTTTTATGGGTGGCATTGTCAGGGCTTCAGGCGCCGGCATGGGTTGTCCTGACTGGCCGACGTGCTTTGGACAATGGATTCCGCCAACGGAGGAGTCGCAGCTACCCGCTAATTATCATGAGATTTATGCAGAGCGCGGCTATGAAAATACCCAATTTAACCCGGTAAAAACCTGGACCGAATATACTAATCGCTTAGTGGGTGTGTCCATTGGATTTTTAATTTTTCTGACCGCCTGGTCGTCACGCATTTATCTTAAATCCGACAAAACCATTTTCTATTTATCGTTAGGCAGCTTTTTTCTGGTCGGTTTCCAAGGCTGGCTGGGTTCAAGTGTCGTCGCAAGCAATCTGAAACCGGTCATGATCACTTTACACATGCTATTGGCTTTGGTTATAGTAGCTTTATTGATTTATACGATCGCCCGGTCTCAACGCGAATTTCTCAGTCAAATTGATACACGATTGTTGCCCGGTAAATTTAAAACCGTTTTAGTCGTTGCAATGATAATGACCTTATTACAAGTAGCCATGGGAACCCAGGTCAGAGAGGCTGTTGATTTTATTGCTCGCGAAAACATTGATCGTCAATACTGGCGTGATGATTTTCCGATTATTTTTTACATACATCGATCTTTTTCGTCGATTATTCTTTTTACGAATTTGTGGTTGGTCTGGAAGCTTTATCAATCTGTTGATAGACAAAGTTTATTATTTCGTACAGGGTTAGCGCTGACTGCATTGGTAGTTGTAGCTATCCTGGCAGGTGTTAGCCTTGACAGACTGGGTGTTCCGGCAATTGTCCAACCCATACACCTGTTAATGGCCAATTTGATTTTTGGTGCGCAATTTTTTCTTTATAGTTGCCTGAATTATGCGACGGCAAAGCAGGCTCAGATAGTAAAAACCAGTGCCGATTGATAAAAGTTACAAGTTCGATAGTTAACCCTGAATGGCGGCAAGTCCAATGGGCAACGCTTTTCTGCCTTATAGGCATCTACTTAAGCTAATCATTGCACGATCTATTGTAAATTAATCTAGTTTTTCATCACTCCTAATAGAATCGCAATATGTGCCAATTCAGCCACTGATGACACCTTGAGTTTAGTTCTGATTTGCGTGCCGTAATTGGCAACGGTTTTATATCCCAAACAAAGCTCTTCGGAAATTTTATGAGCATTTAAACCTTTTGCCAGCAGCAGGAATACGTCAAATTCTCTGGCGGTCAGCGACTCAATAATAGTTTTATAATCGGTCTCACTTGTCTCCGGGTCCTTACTTAAAAGAGCGCCTTCATGTCCGATCAAGCCTTGTTCAATATAAACTTCACCTTCGGCGATTTTCTGTATCGCTGCAATCAGAATTTCAGGATGCGCATGCTTGGTAATATAGCCTTTTGCCCCTGCAGTCATAGCCCGATCCACATAAACCCTTTCATCATGCACACTAAAGACCAGAATTTTGGCTTTACTGTCACGATTGCAAATACGCTTTATAGTTGCCAATCCGCCGATGCCTGGCATGGATAAATCCAGTACCATCACATCCGGTTGTTTTTCCAAATATAGCTGACAGGCTTGTTCGCCTCGTTCAGCCTCGGCTATCACCTCAATACTATCTTCCGTCGCCAACAGCATTCGAAACCCTGCTCGCACTACGGCATGGTCATCCACTAATATAACTTTTATGCGATCTTTCATTGCAGGGGGATACTTGCAATAATGCTCATGCCTTGTTGCGGTTGGGTTTGGATAGCAAACTCGCCGCCTAGGCTATTGATTCTTTCTCTCATACCCAATAATCCAAAACCAGTTTTAATTTTGTCAGCTGCACAACCTAGACCATCATCGTTAACCATTAGCCTGAGGAATTTACCGTTCTTATCATCACGCTCAATATTCAAACTGATAATAACTTGTTTTGCCTGAGCATGACGTACAATATTAGTTATGCATTCCTGCACGATTCTAAACACCTGAATGGTGATTTTTTTTTCCAGTGTGTCAACCTCATCAGGGCAGTTTAAAGTTACTTTTAATGCAGGAGTGGTTATGGACCAGTGATTTAACAGATCTTCCATAGTTGCCTTCAGTCCCAGCTCAGTTAATACCAGTGGATGTAACTGGTGCATCATTGAACGAACCACAATCATTAAATGGTTACATATGCTTATAATCGAATCAGTGGTATGTTTGATATCGGTCTTCGCTCCCATAGAGTCAGCTTGGGAACGCCCCACTGTTCCAGCCATGACTTTAATGGCGGTCAGTGATTGCCCGAGTTCGTCATGCAGTTCCTGAGAAAGCCGCTGCCGCTCTTCTTCCTGTATTTCCAACGAGTGCTGGGCTAATGCACGATTTTCCTGTTGGGATATATTCAGCTCATTGGTCATATGATTGATTGCTTTAGCAATGCTGTCATATTCCTGAATGGAAAAGCCGGGTAGCTTTTGCTGGTATTGTCCCATTTCAATAACTTTTAGCGCGTTTACAATAATGGTAATCGATTTAAGTGCCTTATTAAAAGTCAGACTGACGGCCAAAAAAGTAGACAGTGTCAATAAAAAAAGAGAGCCAATAAATCTTAGGCTTTCTTGCCAGACTTCCATTATTTCATCCAATGGATTTGGCTGAACAATCAGTGTTATTTTTCTTCCGTCAAATGCCGTTAACTGGAGCTCAGTTCTTGGGTAGTTACCTTTGACCAGTCTAATGAACCATTTTGGTGGCTGTTCCTGACTATTTGTATGCTGTTGTAAACCCCCGATAACTTCTCCTGAGGGGCTTTTTAGTTGAATACTTAAATGCCGGACTTCTTTCAGAAAAAGCAATTGAGGAATCCACCTGTCTTCATCAGTATATGGGTATTGCGTTGAGCGTGAAAAGTCCAATTTTAGAAGCTGAACGGCCAGATTGAGGGATGACTCGACTTCCTTGTCCACCGCATTGCGTGCCTGCCAGATGGCTATTGATCCCCCCAATAGAAGAATACAAAGAGATGAGATCAAAACTCGTAGAATGATTTGGTAGCGCAAACTCATATTCAATAGCGTCTTTATAAACTGAAGTTTCCCAGTTTTTCAGGAGCATGAATATTAGGAAGTGCTAATTTTTCGAAAAATATTA
>JBBQCU010000321.1:0-4753 GCA_038319065.1 Methylococcales bacterium | reverse complement strand
ACGAACCGGCGCATCAAAGCGGTGTTAACGCCACTTGATGAACTGAAAACCGATCCGGCAATGACCACGAATTTTTCAAACAACCGGTATGAAAGTGGCAAGCTTCTTTTGCATTCAAAAATAGTTGTTCCCAGCCCAATTGTCTTTGGCAAGACCGGGCCAGGTGTTGATTTTTTAGGTTACTCCGTGCTAGGTACAATCACTAATAATGTGCTGATTGATCCTCTGGGGACATTAAAGACAATCAATGCGGGAAGAACCAATAAGGCTGAACAAGTCAAGGAATTGTTAAATCCGGCCGACATTACTGAAATGCTTACCACAATCGCCAATGGTATGAATATGATAAATCCCCGCCCAAGCCCACTGGTCTATAAAGGCCGGCCTTTGAACGGCATTTGGGCAACAGCGCCTTACCTGCATAATGGCTCGGTCAGAACCCTCCGGCAATTGTTATTACCGGCAACTCAACGGCAGAAAACCTTTCATACAGGCAGCAGGGAGTATGATCCGAACGATGCCGGGTTTAAGGATGCGGGCAGCTTCTTGTTTGATGCTTCCTTGCCAGGCAATTCCAATTCGGGCCATGAATATGGCGCTCAGGATTTTGCCGTGCATCCGGATAAACTGGATGCCTTGCTGGAATATTTGAAATCTTTATAATTATATAATCCACTTATTCAGGAGTTCGTTATGAATGAATATCAAGCCAATATTTATCCCGGCAATGTAGCTAATCCCACTATCGCTCATGCCGATCCCAGCCGTAAAAACATTGCGGTCTGTTTTTCCGGCGGCGGTTCACGGGCATTAACATGCGCTTGGGGACAGCTGATTGGACTAAACACTTTAAAAGATAATAGCGGCAAACCTCTTTTAGATGATGTGCGCTATATCTCTTCAGTTTCCGGCGGCAGTTGGGCGGCGGTTTTGTACACCTTTCCCCCTGACAAATTTACCGATGCCGAATTCCTGGGCGACAGCTACAGTCCGTCGCAGCTTTATTATGATCTGGACAAACCGGGCGGTTTAAACGTCAGTAAAATAGGGTCTTCAGCGCTGGGCAAAATTCCACAAAATTTTTCCAATCTGTTCGAGATCGATCCGTTGAAAAACATTATTGCCGATTTTATTACGATCACTGCTCTCAAGGGAATGCACCTGAGCACTTCAATAAAATGGCTGTGGGCGTATATCGTAGGCGAAAATGTACTTGCCGATTTTGACCTTTACACCTATAAGAACTCATTTTTCAAACCTCATGAAACGCCCTGGCAATATTCTGACGCCAAGTTTTTCAGCCTGTCCAAAGCCTACGCCGCAAGCAATATTTTTTCCAAAGCGAAAGCACCACCCCAAGATGCTTTTGTGTATGCCAGAACAGATTCAGATGGACAACCTGCTTGCCCCATGCTGATCGTCAATACCAATATTGTTGCAAAAAATTGCCCAGACAATAATATGACTGCACCGATACAAATTCCGACCCAGGTTTCAGCGGTAGCAGCAGGAATTTACGGCGTCAATCCATGTACTATAGATAGCGTTGGCGGCGGCTGTGTCGAGTCTTTTGCTTTTACGTCTGACTTATTGTTGCCTTCCGGTACCGCGGAAGTTGCCGGTGAATTCACCAGGAGATATACGCTTACTGATATTACTGCCGTTTCAAGTGCATTTTATGCCGCCACCTTAATAGAGCTGATGAGGAAAGTGATGGCAAGGATGATGGTACAAAATAACCTGCAACTACACTCACATTTTTTAAATTTCGTAAAAGATGAGGCTGGACTTATTCTGAGTCATATACAACCTATTCTGATTGATATTCACAGCAGACTGTCTGCTATGAATGAAGAACTAAAATTCTTGACTAAAGAAGACTTGGTGCCGCAATACAATTACTGGCCGGTTAGCCACGTTTCTCAAGGTGCGACCGCCAACCAAAACACTGATTTTACCGATGGCGGCAATTTGGAAAATACCGGTGTTGCAGGTCTGCTAGCCCAAGTGCAAGGCACAGTCGGCAATATCATTGCCTTTGTTAATGGTTCAGAAGTATTGGAACAAAAACACGGTCAGATCATTGCCGCTACCCAAATCGCGCCCCTTTTTGGCGTTGCTTACAATAGTAAGAGTCTGGAGCCGTTTAAAAATTATTTACCCAACGGTGTCAACCCCTTTACCGGCAAAACCGACCCGGTTGGATTTTTGCAGGTTTTTGATAATAGCAACGGTGAATTTGATAACTTACGTCAAGGTTTGTACACAGCTAACGGCGCCGGTGCTAAAACCGATGCTGCCTTTTTTCTGCAAACATTAACAGTTGTTGAGAACACCTTGCTGGGCATAGCGCAGACCTATCCGGTCAATGTGCTTTGGGTTCAAAACGCCCAGGTCAACCATTGGCAAAGCCAGATTACCGACGCCACCTTGCTGCAAAAAATTCAGGCCGGACAGAAAATGGGCCTCATTGATGGATTAGATAAGTTGGACTTGCTTGGTAAATTAGATGAATTTGCTAATTTTCCCTACTACAACACATTTTTTAAAATTCATCAGACTGCGGCAGAAACCAATACCCTGGCGCAAATGTGGGCATGGTGTGTAAGTAATAAGGAAAGTCCTTTAAGTGATGCAATTGTGAAAATGTTTGCGATGGCTTAATAATATCAGCAAGGAATGTGCATGAAATAACATTAATGTCTTACCCCCTCTCCCCTCCGGGAGAGGGTTTCCAAAAAAGCGCAAATCGTGACTATCCTCTCTTTAGGTAAAGCAAATAATCCTGTCATCAACTTTGGCGCTTCCGCATAGACAATTCCTGGCACGAGCCTCGATACAATAATTCTGCTCGCATCCCTGCAATTCGCCGTGTGCCAAGCCCGTCCAAGCCAGGCCTATAACTGACAATGATCAATAACTTTGCCGCCGAACACCTGAACATCAGAAAATTCAACAAATCCAGGGTGAATTCCTCACACCATTGAGCGTTATCCAGGATCAGGATAAGGGGTGTGTTCTAACTCAGCCTCTCAAAAAAATCGGCGCCTTCCCGCAACATGCGGCCGGTATTGATATGCGATACTTTTGGATAAAGCATGGCTACTTCATCAGGGTTTAGTACAGTCAGCATTTGGTAAAGCCAGGTTGGTGCTAAATTAAATAATTCCTCATGAGAAACCAGGCGTCCCGAATGCAACAAAAAATACAGTAATAAACGATACACCTTGGGCGATAAATTGGTACAAGATGTTTCATTACACAAAAGCTGAGTGGCCGTATCCAGACGAAACGGCCCGAATGCGTAAGTATTGTTCTGTTCCATTGGAAAACCCTCGGATATTGTTATTAGAGTTATTTTGAGGTGCTAACAAATATATAACAACTTACTAACAACAAACAACAAAAAACAAAAGAATTCTAATACCAGGAACCAATAAATTAAATTGATACGACTTAATGGAATTAGTGGGATTTTATGAGGAGAAATAGTTGATTAGCCTGCCGGCCTGGCAACGGTTTCATCGTTGCCTGACAATCATGCCGGATGTCGGGCGCAAAGAGACGCGCTTGCCCTGCAGTCATTTAGCCCACCGATTTTCCGGTTCCGGCTATTGATAAAGAAACAAGGGAATAATTAATCAGCAAATAGACCCATTAATGCCTTTAAACTGAATTTTTTAAGAACGATTCCGCTAGTTGAAACCCAGCCTGTACAAAATGCCGATCAAATGCCAGTGCTGTTGAAAGTGGCAGTTCACGCATCACCACGAACGACACACAATCAACTAATCCCCATGTTTTATCTTGATGGCTGTCATATAAACGCATTGCAGTGTTAAACAGTATTGGCTTTAGATGAATCAGGGTTACTTCATCCGCATCTTGAAAATAATGAATAATCTGGCTTCCAACTTAAGGCAGGACACTGAAAATGTCTAAAGCCATTTTACTCCCGTCAGGAGTTCAACGGCTTTAGACGTTGCTGTTAGGCTGTCCCGCCTTAAGTTGGAAGCCAATAATCTGACTGCCCTGTGGACGGGCAATGCGCGACAAAGCATTACCCACTTCCAGTAATACCGCATCGGTAGTGACTAAAGGATAGCCTTCATACCTATCAGCCCAACATAACGCTTGCGCATGGTGATTGTCATTCTCGTTAATCAATGCAATAACATAACCCGTGTCGACAAACAGAGGTTCAGGCATTCTTTTCACCATTCAAATAAGCATCTAAATTTTCAGAAAAATCTGCGGGTGCAGCAATTTTGATTTGTTTTAGGCTGGATAACAACGAGGCTTTAGGGGTGTGTATCGGTTCACCTTCAATCGCCATCACAATCACTCGAATAGCTTTCTCGTTCCATTGCGTGCGTAAAGCTTCGGGAATCGTGACCGTAATAACGCCATTATGCGCGATGGTATTCAATTCAATAACATTCATAAAAATTCTCAAATCATTTGTAAATTATGGAACGTGCATAAAATAACCTAAACATCTTCCTCCCTCTCCCTCCGGGAGAGGGTTGGGGAGAGGGAATATAATACTTAAGTTATTTCGTGCATTTTACAGGGAATGTCTGAGCTGGCGGTCGATGAGGTAGGAGGCAGGTATCAGTTGCTTCAACTATTCTATCAGTCTCATTTGGATTGAAAATTAAATAACTTGTGCTTATTAAGTTTTGTGGGTTGGTCTTTAGCGGCTAATTTCGGGGATAATGCCGCTCCCACGATAGATCCCTATGTCCAAGTT
>JBBQCU010000320.1:0-4762 GCA_038319065.1 Methylococcales bacterium | reverse complement strand
CATGGCCGCCAATACAGTACTATGTCCCATACCTATCAGGAGTGGCTTGCTGGTTACATTAGCGCCTACAATTTTTACACTTCTAAGACTGGCGGTGTTGGCGACGCCGACATTCATGGACTCATGGAATGGGTGCATTCATATTGTCAGGAAAACCCGACAGCTTTAGTCGGTCAGGCAGCATCGAAATTAGTTATATTCATGTCACAAAAGCAATAAGTCCTAACTCAGCTATCAACCTGATTGTAGCGCGTCCGTGTTGACACGGATGTTAAGTGACTCCATTGATAAGCCTAAGTGCGATATCAATGTCTGTGGCCACTATTGCATGATGGGTTTTATGATGCTCGATAGCAATGCCGACAATTGGGGTTTGGGTCGGGTCATTTGGTCCATTTTCGTCATATAGCAGCCACACAGGGGAACCACTGATCCCTGATGGCTCTGGAAACGCGCGAATTTGGCCGTCCGGTCCAACGGTATGTTTTCGATCAAAGATTAAAACGACGTGGCTTTGCGGCGTAACACCGAGGTCAGCGTACTTCGGGGACGGAACTGAGATGTTCCTAAAGCTATAAAGCTCAGATACAACCTCACGTTTAGCCGGGTTGGCGCGGCTCTTCGACTCAGGGAAACCAACGAGGAGATATTGCTTGTCCTCGCGTGGTAGGGCGTTTGGCATAAGTGCGCCAATCGGTAAAGGAAACTTCTCAACCTTCGGATAGGGCGGAAGACCGGGGCCTTCAAGTTTGAGAACACCGACATCGAGGCGATCGTTTTTCCTGTTTTTCCCTTCAGGCATCTTGGTAAGGCGGAGATTGCCCGAAAGCTTTCGCTTGGTGAGCAGATCAATATAAAAGAAGAGTTCGCGGCCGGCCTTTAACTCATCGAATACATGCGCGGCAGATAAAAGATAGGAGTCGGTGCCAGAGGAGACGAGAAAGCTGCTTCCAACGAGTTTTGGTTTACCGTTAGAAGTTTCTGCGAATAGAGGGAGAACATGGTGCGCTAGAACATTCGCTAGTTTTGTGATTCCTTGCGATTCCGCCTCAAAAGTGTGATTAGTCATCCCTAATATCCTCCGCCCCTCTGTTCATAAGCTATTTAACGTTTGGATTAACCGAATGCATCAACTTCATTGATGTTTACATTGAAGAATGACGAGCCAATTAAAATGGGTAGACATTTTTGTACACTAGATTTGGATAAAAGGTGGGCAGAAAAGCATTGCCCACCCTATCTAATCTACCCCTTCAACGCCTTCAACACAGCCTGCATTGTCGTATTAGCATCGCCAAACAACATCCGCGTGTTTTCCAGTACAAACAAAGGATTACCTACACCCGCATAACCCGACGCCATGCTGCGTTTAAGCACAATCGTGGTTTCGCCTTTCCAGCATTCCAGTACCGGCATACCGGCAATCGGGCTGTTGGGATCATTGAGCGCCGACGGATTCACAATATCATTCGCGCCGATGACAATCGACACATCAACATTGGTAAAATCATCATTGATCTCATCCATTTCAAAAACGATGTCGTAAGGGACTTTGGCTTCGGCCAGCAAGACATTCATGTGGCCCGGCATACGGCCTGCGACTGGGTGGATACCGAAACGCACTTTTTTGCCTTTTTCCCGTAACAGTTTGGTGATTTCATAAACGGTATGTTGCGCTTGCGCAACCGCCATGCCGTACCCCGGGATAATCATGATATTTTTTGCAGCTTGCAGCAATTGCGCGGCTTCTTCGGCATCGATAGGCTGCACTTCGCCTTCAATCGCGGCGGCTTCACCGCCTGAAGCCGTACCAAAACCCCCGGCAATCACGCTGAGAAAATGCCGGTTCATGGCGCGGCACATGATGTAACTCAGGATGGCGCCGCTGCTGCCGACCAGTGCGCCGGTAACAATCAGCAAATCGTTGCTTAACATAAAACCGGTTGCCGCCGCTGCCCAGCCGGAATAGCTGTTGAGCATGGAGATAACCACCGGCATATCCGCGCCGCCTATCGCCATGACCATGTGTATGCCGAAAATGATGGCAATAGCGGTCATAATGGCTAACGGTATAATAGCATTGCCCCCGTTTTCAACTTGTTCCAGGAACACAAACCCCAGAACGATAGAGGCTATCAATAGCCCCAGATTGAACCAATGACGGCCGGGTAATAACATCGGTTTGCCGCTGATTTTTTCGCTGAGTTTGCCGAAAGCAATGACAGAACCTGAAAAAGTAACGGCCCCAATGAGAACGCCGATATAAATTTCCAGTTCGTGGATAGTTTTTTCGACGCCGCTGATGTTAATCGAATGGTCCATAAAATTGGCATAACCGACTAAAACCGCCGCCATACCGACCAGGCTGTGCATGATGGCAACCAGTTCCGGCATTTGCGTCATTTCAACTTTTAACGCGGCTCTGGCGCCAATGGCTCCGCCGATTAATAAGCCGACGATTAGAATCCAGTAAACGGTAACCGATCCGCTTAATGTGGTAGCGATGATCGCAATCGCCATACCTAACATACCGAAATAATTGCCTTTGCGTGAGGTTTCCTGATTACTCAAACCGCTCAAGCTAAGAATGAACAGAATGGCGGCAACGATGTAAGACATCGTAACTAAACTGTGGGACATTGTGATCTCCTGTTATTTTCTGAACATTTCTAACATACGGCGGGTGACTAAAAAGCCGCCGACTATATTGATAGATGCGAGTAGTATGGCCACACCTGCAAGAATGGTGACGGTCGAGTTGGTGGTGGAAATCTGCACCAAGGCGCCGATCACGATAATGCTGCTGATGGCATTGGTTACGCTCATTAAAGGCGTATGCAGTGAATGCGAGACATTCCAGATCACCTGATAACCCACGAAACAGGCCAGTACAAACACGGTAAAATGCGTCATGAATGATTCAGGGGCGACAGCGCCTATGCCAAACAAAACCAGGCCGCCAATGATGATGGGCAAAAGTTGTTTAATAGCGGGAGGAATAATGGATTTTTTTTGTTGCTCCAGCACCGACGGATAAGCGGGCGCTTCCGTTTGCGGAGCAGGGGCGGCTGATAGTTTGGGTGCGGGTGGCGGCCAGGTGATATTGCCTTCTTTTATGACGGTGGTGCCCCGTATCACCTCATCTTCCATATTAACATTGATAACGCCGTTTTTTTCAGGGCAAAGTTCGGTTAATAAATGCCGTAGGTTTGTTGCATATAATTGGCTGGACTGATTAGCCAGTCGGCTGGGTAAATTGGTATAGCCGATAAGGGTCACATCATGCTTCACTACAACTTTGTCTTTTTCCGTCAGTTCGCAGTTGCCGCCTTGTTCAGCCGCCAAATCCACAATCACACTGCCCGGTTTCATCGATTCAACCATCGCGGTGGTGATTAATTTGGGCGCGGGTTTGCCGGGAATGAGCGCGGTCGTGACAATAATATCGACCTCCTTGGCTTGTTCCGCAAATAATGCCATCTCGGCGTCAATGAATTCCTTGGACATGGTTTTGGCATAACCGCCGGTACCCGCACCCTCTTCCTTGAAATCCAGCATCAAAAATTCAGCATCCATACTTTCAATTTGTTCTTTTACTTCGGGCCGGGTATCAAATGACCGGACAATGGCGCCCATGCCTTTTGCTGCACCGATGGCGGCAAGACCGGCGACACCGGCGCCGATGACCAGCACTTTGGCAGGCGGGATTTTGCCGGCGGCGGTAATTTGGCCGGTGAAAAAACGTCCGAAATGTTGCGCGGCTTCAACGATGGCTCTGTAGCCGGCAATATTGGCCATGGAGCTCAATGCATCCAGCTTTTGTGCTCTGGACAGTCGCGGAACACTGTCCATAGCCAATACAGTAACTTTTTTAGCCGCCAGTTTTTGCATTAACGCTTCATTTTGCGCAGGCCAAATAAAGCTGATTAAACAAGCGCCGGGGGATAACAAATCCGTTTCTTCGATGGCGAGTTTAAGGTTACGCTCAGGCGCACGAACTTTCATGATGATATCGGATTGCTTCCAAAGCGCTCTGGTATCGGCTACGATTTCAACGCCGGCTTCCTTGTAGGCTTCATCCGAAATATTTGCACCGAGACCCGCACCGCTTTCGATGCTGACGGAAAATCCCAGTTTCATAATTTGAGCGGCAGCCTCCGGGGTAGTAGCTACACGCATTTCACCTTGGTGAATTTCTTTAGGTATACCAATCTTCATACAGTCTCCTGTGGGTGTGATTTAGGGCATTAGGCTCGAAGTTTCAGTTTTGAGTTAAAACTAAAGCGGGGAGCATAGAAGATTAGGCTTTGAGTTTCAATAAAAAACACAAATAGCTTGTAGATTACATTGAAATTATGTTTTTATAGTTCCCAAGCTCTAGCGTGGAAATTCATCCAGCAGCGCACCTGAGTTGCCTGACGCTGGAGAGTCACGAGCGGCATTTCCACGCGGAGCGCTTATCTTTATTTGGGCATTTGTGTATAAGGATGAGCGTCGGAGCGTGGAAGCGATGAAAAAACATGTTGGAGTCATCAATTATTTTTGTCAAAGACTTTATAGAAACAGCGGAAGGCCTGATTTTTGCCATAGTAGGTCAAGGCACTGAGCAAGGCAAAGTGCTTTGTTTTTTACGATATGTAAAGGATAACTCCGGCTGGAAAAAAGTCACGACGGAGCCGGCCAATGCATTCCTGAAGCAATATTATCCCGATTATTTGCACTATTCGCCGGTTTTGGATGCTCATTTACACGCGGTAGCCAT
>JBBQCU010000319.1:0-4769 GCA_038319065.1 Methylococcales bacterium | reverse complement strand
ATTTTCCGCCCAGCTTTGCTTGAATACATAACCGATGCTTGGCACGTTTTCAGCTATACCCAAGCCATTTAAAATGCCTCTACCATCAATAACCTGACGATAACCCTGCGCTTCAAGCCTAGCCGCAAAGTGCCAGTAATTGAGTACGGCATCAACACGATTTTGTTTGATTTGCTCATTGATTAAAGGCGGCGCGCCAAAGGTTTTTTCCACCGACGTATTCAAATCCAGTTGCTCTTTTTGTGCCAATGCTTGCAACAATAACCAGTTTTTGTCCAGTTCGCCGCCGGCAATACCAAGGCGCTTTCCTTTAAGGTCTTTTATGGAATGAATCGGACTTTTTTCCGGCACGACCAAAGCGCCAGAGGTATTCGAATAGGGGTAAAAAGTGAAATCAGCGCCGGTCGCGCGAAGACTGGAAACCCATATCCAGTCAGAGACGATCATATCGACGGCTCCCGCTTGCAGGGCAATTTTGCCTGCTTCTGCATTGGCGACAGGTTGTAATTCCAGTTGAAAATCAGCTGTTTTTATCTGAGGATCATCTTGTAAAGCCGATAACTCCCATTGGAGCGTGCCGGAAGCCTGAACGCCAATGCGGATGGTGGTTTTTTCCTCTGCAAAACTGTTGCATGATACAAATAAACAAAGACCAATAAAAAGGGCATTAATTTTCATGAAGGCAATCCCAATGGACAGACGTTAAAAGCCGCCTATTCTAACTGCACGGAGAGTTTCGCGCGAGAATGATTGTAATAATGTCATAATAACATTTCTACCTTGACTTTCTTTGCTGCCAACTTTAGGGCGGGACAAAAGACGGAAATTAACTTATAACCCCACGACTCAATTATCTAATCTGTTCGTTGATGGAATCGAGCGCATCCAGGACTATTCAGGTTTCAGCTATTCCTGAATTCCGTGCTACTTCAAAGCCGGACGGGGTTAGAACCCCATATGCGCCAACCTGCGTAATATACCGGAGATCTAGATAGTTTGCAGCAATCCTACGCCGACCAGCCAGGAAACGAGTCTAGCTTTGGTTTCGGCGATTTTGCTGGTGTTTTCCGCTATTTTTAAGTCCAGTAAATGGATTTCTTTTGAAAGATGGGCTTCAACTTCCTTGATTTCCAGGCACACATTAGTTGAATTTCCTTTTGCAAAGGCGCTAAATTCAAAGGGGCGCACATAAACAAGTCTCATCATGAATAGGTCCGTTCCATTTCAGGTGATTAGTGCCATAATAAGCTTTGTTGTAGTAAATTAGGTGAGAAAAAATAGCCTATTTAAGAAATGTATAAAGATTTTCACCCCGCCTTTTTCCATAGTAAAAATAAATGCTTCTACGTGTCTTATTGGGTTTTATCCTTTACGGGTGTTACCTCACAGTTTTCGCCCATAAGGCTAGCGACAGTTATTTAACGTTAAACGTAGCCGCTGATAAAATTTCCGGACAATGGGATATTGCGCTACGCGACCTGGATTTTGCAATCAGCCTGGATGCCAATGGCGATAGTGCAATTACATGGAAGGAATTGCGCAAACAACACGACGCTATCACCACTTACGCTTTTACCCATTTGCAGATCTCTACCGGCGAATCTCCATGCCGGATCAAACCAACGCAGTATCTGGTTGACAACCACACCGATGGCGCCTATTCAGTATTAAAATTCGACCTTGACTGTCCGAGGTTGCCCACAGAAATTGGCATTAACTACACGCTTTTTTTTGATCTCGATCCTCAGCATCGCGGCTTATTACGCGTCGAGTACAAAGGAACAACGCATACAGCAGTATTAAGTCCAACCCTTAACAATCAGAAAATCGAACTTGCCCGGGTAAAATCCGGCACCGTTTTTTTGCAATATCTGCATGAAGGTATTTGGCATATCTGGACGGGCTACGATCATATCCTCTTTCTGTTGAGTCTGTTACTGCCTGCCGTGCTTTTTCGTCAAGCGGGACAATGGAAACCGGCAACACGGTTTCATCCGGTATTGATAGAGGTTATTAAAATAGTGACTGCTTTTACTATCGCACATTCTATTACCTTGAGCCTTGCTACTCTGGGAGTGATCTCCTTGCCTTCGCGCTGGGTTGAATCAGCGATTGCTGCGTCAGTCGTTTTGGCGGCATTGAATAATCTTTATCCACTTATAGACAAGAAACTCTGGTTGGTGGCTTTCAGTTTTGGTCTGATACATGGTATTGGCTTTGCCAATGTCCTGAAGGACTTGGGACTACCGAAAAACATGCTCTTACTGACGTTGCTGGCGTTTAATCTGGGCGTGGAACTGGGCCAACTTGCCATAGTTTCCGGCTTTTTACCTGTCGCATTTTGGCTAAGGCAGACGCAGTTCTACCGGAAAGCGGTATTCAGTCTGGGGTCCATTCTAATCGCCATGCTTGCCTTCCTTTGGCTACTGGAACGATCACTTAACCTTTCACTGATAAATTAGTCAATGTCATGAAGCGAATAATAAGTTTAATGATCATTGTCATCGCAATGGTTTTCGCACCCGATTTATTAGCCGTGCCATTCATCCCGGACAACGATGAGCAGGTACTTGAACGCCTGCCGGTAGCGGCCGATCCGGTTAACCGCGAATTACTAGCATTACGCAATAGACTCAACGCCAATCCCGGGCAACTTGATCTTGCAATCAACCTGTCTAAGCGTTATATCGAGCTCGGAAAAGCCGAAGCTGATCCACGCTATTACGGATATGCGCAAGGCGTGCTGAAACCGTGGTGGGATATGCCGGAGCCTCCATCAGAAGTATTGCTTTTGCGTGCCTTGATCCTGCAAAATCGCCATGATTTTGATAGTGCTTTGCACGATCTTGAAATACTCCTGCGCAGGGAACCAACCGACGCCCAGGCTTGGCTAACCCAGGCAGTTATACTACAAGTACGCGCCCGCTACGATGAAGCACAGCTTAGTTGTATTCCACTAATGGATCTTGAGACACCCTTGGCCGCAAGCACCTGTTTAGCCAGTATCGGCAGTTTGACCGGACATGCCGATAAAAGCTACGATTTTTTACGCGACGCATTCAAAGAGAATCAAAACATCTCGACCGATCAACGATTATGGAGTTTGACGGTTTTAGCGGAAATTGCATCCCGGTTGGGCAGGAATGAGGAAGCTAATCAATTTTTTACTGAAGCGCTAAAAATTCGCCGGCAGGATGTCTATTTGCTTAACGCTTACGCGGATTTTCTCATCGATCAAAAGCGCCCGGCCGAGGTTATCGCACTGCTAAACGATAAAACGCGCATAGACAGTCTATTATTACGCTTAGCCCTGGCTAAACAGCAACTCGGCGACAATGAACTGCCCAACATCATCACTCAGCTAAAAGCGCGTTTTGCGGCAAACCGCTTGCGTGGTGAGAATTTACATCAAGGTGATGAAGCACGCTTTACGTTATATCTCTTAAAGCAGCCGCAACAGGCATTGCAACTCGCGCAAGCAAACTGGGTGTCACAACGCGAACCCAAAGATGCCCGCATATTACTGGAAACCGCCATTGCGGCTCATGATCCTGCCGCAGCACAGCCGGTTATTGAACTGATTAATACCACAGGAATGGAGCATGTGCAGCTACGGGAAATGGCGGCACAGCTTAAGAAAAATTAAGTCGCCGGGTTTTGCTTTGTTAAACGGGCTACTAAAACCCTCACCCCTGCCCTCTCCCGAAGGGAGAGGGCGACAAAACCGCAATCTATGTCCGTGTTGAATATAACTACCTTTCGGTGTGCAAATGATGATGACATGCGCATTTTCTTCGCCACCAGACAATTAGGCCTATAATCAGCGCAAGAATAATGACCCCCGGAATAACGATAAATTTCATTATATATGGCCAACATGAAGGCGTAGGGGCTTGCGGTCTAGCAGGCCAAGGCTCGGCGAGATAAGGAAAGGCAGTAAGCAATGGTTTATCATTGACAGTTGCGCGTGGCCACTGTTTGGTATCAATAAAAGCATTTTCCTGTAATGGACAATCTCCCTGATTACAGGTCAACAAAGCAACGTCATCGGTTGGCCGTCTGCCATTCGGAAATCCAGGTTCAAATTGATTGGTATAAACCATCACATCCGGCACATAATCATAATGCCTTATTACAAGACCGCTCAACTGGTTTAAATTGGCCAGAGGCGGCAGGCAGGCTTTTAGAAAATCCTGAATTTTCTCGGCGGATGCGGCCGCCTTTTTAATTGCAGCGACGTGCTCACTAGGCGGTATTGTGTTCAATATTTCGAAACGGCCCAACTGGGTACGGTTAGACCTGCCCACATGATCGAATTGTTTGCCATCTTGAATTCGTTCGGATGTTGCCCACAGCAGCCAGTTTTTCTGAGTTTCGGAAAATGAAGATTTTGGAATACTTAACGCCATAGTAATGACATTGACATTGAAAAACCTGGGGAAGATGAAAGGATCATCACGAACACCTGTATAAAGCTTGATGTTTTCGGGATTTTTCAAGCCTTTGAAGGTTTTCTCCTTGACGGTGACATCGTTGTTGAGACGAATTTTTATACTGATGTCCGGAAAAATACCCTCAGGATTGGCGATGGTTCCGCCGTAACGTGCTCGATCTTCGGCGTTATCAAAGGTTACCTTGCTATGGGTATCCATATTGATAGTGAATTCAAAGGGATCTAGTATATAGGGCGGTGCGGCTGTTAAAGAACGGCGAACGTCGAGAATCGCAATCATTTGATCGCCTTCCGGGAAAAAGAAAAGTCCTGTTAT
>JBBQCU010000318.1:0-4777 GCA_038319065.1 Methylococcales bacterium | reverse complement strand
CGATACCCGCGCTGGGTCCGTCTTTCGGGGTAGCCCCTTCAGGAACATGAATGTGAATATCGTTGTTCTGGAATAAATTATTATCTATCCCTAAAATTTCCGAACGGCTTCTTACCACCGTCATCGCCGCTTCAATCGATTCCTTCATTACCTCGCCCAACTTGCCTGTTGCCGAATGCTTGCCCTTTCCGGGGATTACCGCTGTTTCGATGGTTAATAATTCTCCACCTACCTCTGTCCATGCCAGGCCTGTAACCTGCCCAACCTGATCCTGCTCTTCCGCAAGCCCATAATTAAAACGCTTAACCCCCAAATAGTTATCGAGGTTCTCAGGGGTAACCAAAACTTTAGTTTTTTCTGGCTTCAACAAAAGATCTTTAACCACTTTACGGCAAATTTTTGAAATATCCCGCTCAAGATTACGAACCCCCGCCTCTCGGGAATAATAACGTATCATATCCCTGACGGCAGCTTCTGAAATTTCAATTTCGTGTTGTTCAAGACCGTTATTTTCAACCTGCTTTGGCATTAAATAACGGATGGCGATATTTATTTTTTCATCTTCTGTGTAGCCTGCAAGACGTATAACTTCCATTCTGTCCAGTAATGCCGGAGGAATATTCATGGTATTGGCCGTTGCCACAAACATCACATCGGACAAATCAAAGTCTACTTCCAGATAATGATCTGAAAAAGTATGATTCTGCTCAGGGTCCAGTACTTCAAGCAATGCTGATGCCGGGTCGCCTCGAAAATCAGCAGCCATTTTGTCAATCTCATCAAGTAAAAACATCGGATTTCGTGTTTTCACTTTAGCCAGATTCTGCAAAATCTTACCTGGCATAGAGCCTATATAAGTGCGTCTATGGCCGCGAATTTCCGCCTCATCCCTGACACCACCCAAAGCCATGCGCACGTATTTGCGATTGGTTGCCCTGGCGATAGACTCTCCTAATGATGTCTTGCCGACACCCGGAGGCCCGACGAGGCATAAAATTGGGCCTTTAAGTTGTTTTACCCTCTGTTGTACAGCAAGGTACTCAAGAATGCGCTCTTTTACCTTTTCCAGGCCATAATGTTCCGCTTCCAGGACCTGCTCAGCAATTTTCAGATCATGCCGCACCTTGGTCTTTTTCTTCCAGGGCACATTGATCATCCAGTCAATATAATTACGCACCACGGTCGCTTCAGCGGACATAGGCGGCATTAATTTAAGTTTATTAAGCTCGGTATCCGCTTTTGTTTTCGCTTCCTTCGACATGCCTGCGTTGGCTATTTTTTTTTCCAGTTCTTCAATTTCATTGGGCACATCATCCATATCGCCCAGTTCTTTTTGAATTGCTTTCATCTGTTCGTTCAGATAATATTCTCTTTGATTCTTCTCCATCTGCTGCTTAACGCGCACGCGAATTTTTTTCTCCATTTCCAGAAGATCGACCTCCCCTTCCATTAGCGTCATTAAATCTTCCAGGCGCTTTTCAATATCCGCGGTTTCAAGAATAGTCTGTTTGTCACTAACCTTTAAGGTCATATGAGCAGCCATTGTATCGGCAAGACGGCTGGGATCATCAATACCCGAAAGAGCATTTAAAACTTCGGGTGGAATTTTATTGTTCAATTTGACGTATTGATCAAATGAATTGATAACCGTCCGTTGCAATACATCCTGTTCTTGCGGGGATAGATTGAAAACATCTTCAATCTTTTCTACCGCTGCCGAAAAAAAACTCCCTGTTTCTTGATAACGTATGACCTTGCTGCGCTGACTCCCTTCTACCAAAACCTTGACCGTGCCATCAGGCAACTTAAGCAACTGTAGAATATTAGCCAAGGTACCCACCTGATAAAGATCGGTGAAATCCGGTTCATCAACTTCAGCTTCCTTTTGTGCTACCAGCAAAACCTGTTTGTTGTCCTTCATAGAGGCATCCAGGGCATCGATAGACCGCTCCCTGCCGACAAATAATGGAATAACCATGTGCGGATAAACCACTACATCTCTCAGCGGTAAAACCGGAATCAAGCTATCTTTTTTTTGTAACTCTTTCATTTTATGCGTGTCCATAAGCGGAACCTTTAACAATTTCTTGGATTAGAAGATTATGGGGACTCTAATTAAAATAGCAAGAAATAGAAACAAGATTTATCCCTTTTCTACAAAAAAAGGATAAATCGTAACTTTACAGTGCAGACAAGGAGCTTTTATCAAGCTAAAGCCCCCCTTATTTTTATTAGTCCGTATCAAGGCTTTAACCGCCGCCATTTAGTCAGCCGGATTGATCTAAAATTTTTTGACGAGGGATGTTTTGCTAAGCTGAAAAACGGATGCCTTATAGATTACAAATAGCAATTCAGGCCGGTTTAAAAATCGCTATATGGGTCGGCGATTCTTGGCACGAGGCTTCTTTTGGGTGATTTTGATAAAAAATTATCCGGGGCGTCGCTTCTTTGATGCCTACAAGCCGATAATTTTAAAACGGTGAAATAAACGGGTCTTACGACCCGTATCCGGGCTGCAGTTCTTGATTACGAACAGGCCAGTTAAAAGTGGGGTTATTTAAATCATAAAAGTTCAAGATTCGGAAGAGGCCTTTTTCTTTTCGGTTTCATAAACCAAAAGAGGCTCAGACTGACCTAAAATGACACTCTCATCGACAACTACTTTGCTAATATTATCAGCTGACGGCAGCTCATACATGGTATTGAGCAAGACATTTTCAACAATAGTTCTCAATCCTCTGGCACCGGTCTTTCTTTCCATGGCCTTGCGGGCAATTGCACTCAAAGAATCATCGCGAAATTCCAGTTCAGCTCCTTCCATCTCAAATAAATGTTTATACTGCTTGGTCAGTGCATTTTTTGGCTCAGTCAATATCTGCACCAATGCCTGCTCATCCAACTCTTCCAAGGTCGCTATAATAGGTAACCGGCCAACAAACTCAGGAATCAAACCGTATTTTATCAAATCTTCAGATTCTACTTCTGCAAACAGTTGACCGATGTTCTTAGATTCATCCTTGGTTTTAACATCGGCTGAAAAACCTATGCCCCCTTTTTCAGAACGTGCCTTGATAACACGATCCAGACCGGCAAAAGCACCGCCCACTATAAACAGGATATTGGCTGTATTAACCTGCAAAAATTCCCCCTGAGGATGCTTACGTCCACCTTGGGGCGGTACCGAAGCTATAGTGCCTTCAATTAGTTTCAGTAAGGCCTGCTGAACTCCCTCACCTGAAACATCACGAGTAATAGAAGGGTTATCAGATTTTCTGGAAATTTTATCGATTTCGTCGATGTATACGATGCCGGTTTCAGCCTTTTCCACATCGTAATCACATTTCTGTAGAATTTTCTGAATAATATTTTCTACATCTTCACCCACATAACCGGCTTCAGTCAATGTAGTGGCATCAGCAATGGTAAACGGCACATCCAGCAAACGAGCCAGAGTTTCAGCTAGCAAGGTCTTACCGGAACCCGTAGGTCCAATCAATAAAATATTACTTTTTGCTAATTCAACCGACTCTTTTTTCGACTTACTGCGTAAACGTTTATAGTGATTATAAACAGCCACAGCTAAAATCTTTTTTGCCCGCTCTTGACCGATCACATAGCCATCGAGTTCTTCTTTAATCTCTTTTGGCTTGGGTAATTCACTTCCGCCAAAAGAAGAGGGATCATCTTGCAATTCGTCTTTGATGATGTCGTTACAAAGCTCTACGCATTCATCACAAACATAAACTGAAGGCCCGGCAATAAGCTTTCTTACCTCATGCTGGCTTTTGCCGCAAAAAGAACAATAAAGTAATTTATCGTCGTCTTTGCCGTTTTTATCATTACTCATAAAATCTGCACCTTGCAAACATCAAGTTGATGTTTTAACTTTCGATAAAACCAAGCATATCGAAATACCAAAAGAATACCAGCTTAAAGATCAAGACCTGTTGCTCTATTCGTTAATACTTTATCAATCAGACCATAACTTACTGCATCTTCAGCACTTAAGAAATTATCTCTATCAGTATCTTGCTGAACTTTTTCTAAAGGTTGGCCGGTATGGAAAGCCAGAATTTTATTAAGCTTGTCTCTTATAGACAGAATTTCTCTGGCATGGATATCAAAATCAGAAGCCTGTCCCTGAAAACCGCCTAATGGCTGATGAATCATCATTCTTGAGTGCGGTAAACAATACCGTTTGTCTTTAGCTCCGCCTGTTATCAGCAATGCACCCATACTGGCCGCTTGCCCAATACAAAGCGTACTCACATCCGGTTTAATAAACTGCATGGTGTCGTAGATTGACATACCCGCAGTGACTGATCCGCCTGGAGAGTTGATATATAAATGAATGTCTTTATCAGGGTTTTCAGATTCCAGAAAAAGCAACTGAGCAACCACTAAATTGGCCATGTAATCTTCAACCTGACCGACTAAAAAAATGACGCGCTCTTTTAAAAGTCTTGAGTAAATATCGAAAGAGCGTTCGCCTCTGGCGGTTTGCTCGATAACGATGGGTACTAATCCACCCGCTGCTTCCAAAGCCTTCGCTTGATTCATTACATGCTGCGTATACATTTAAAGTCCTTACCGTTGTTGTTTTTCCATTACATCACTAAAATTGACCATCTCATCAGATACTTTTGCTTGCGTAACCAGCCATTCTATTGTCTGATCCTCCAAAACCATTTGCTGAACTTCACTCAGACGGCTTTCATTGGTGTAGTACCAATTGATTACATCTTCAGGGCGCTCATAACTTTTTGCCATGTCTTCG
>JBBQCU010000317.1:0-4825 GCA_038319065.1 Methylococcales bacterium | reverse complement strand
TTTTCAAAAAAAGACCTTATTAGAAAGATGCTTCATCCGAGCCGTCATACTGGCATGGACTGCCGGTATCCAGATCACAGGGATGTGTATAGCTTGCCATCCTTGGCGTCTGGCTTCCGGCAATCCCTGCCGGAACGACGGCTGCAAAAGTTCCTTGGCTAATCAAGAAAAAAGATAAATACTTTAATTTTCTATCGGCTAAACAGAATGGCGCTTAAGCGAGCCGGCTTGATTAATCCGGTTCGCAAATGAGGCTGGTGCATTTTTTCCGGGCCGATGCGGGTGCATACAGAAAATCGTTATAGGCTAGATTCTGTTTGTCGGCCTGAACCAGTTTGTTTCTTTCCGCAAGCCAGCGTCTTTGAAAGTAGTCCAGGAACAGGTCCGGCATGTTCCACTTTTCCGACTCAAAGGAATAACTGGTATCGCATTTGAGTTCAGACTGCCAGTGTAAATAGGGCATTCTTCCAACCGGTTCGGACAGGTAAAAACTGTTAAAAATTTCCACGGTAAATCCGCCAAAAATTAGAACCAATGCGAAAAGCCATTTCAGAATATTAATAGTTGATGACATAACAATGCCTCCTAATAATCTGCAATAAGACAATAAAATGTCTGGAAAGGTTCTATTTTCTGTTTTCTGAAAATTAGCCTGATCGAAGCAGTTGGGAGCAAATAAAATGTCCGGTTTCAGGGTACTCAGGGAGGGTCGAATTGAAACTGGCAGAATGGCTTCAAAATCTTAACGATTTTGCGGATAGTAATATGGGACTCAATGATGCAGGGCTGATTTGCTTGAATAATTAAAACAAGTCAGTCCTGCAAGCTTAAAAAAGCCACTCAAAGATTAAGAGGGGATCCAGGATTTTTTGAACGGGTTGTCACTAACTACTTTGATTTGGTTTCTTTCTTTGGTTCGGCGACTGTTGCTGCTGCATCACTAACCAGGATATCGTTTTTGTTTTTCTCGACTGTTTTTTCACCTATACCTGCAACATTGGTCAAATCCTCGGCTGTTTTAAATAAGCCTTTTTCTTCTCTGTATTTAACAATGGCTTCGGCTTTTTTCTGACCAATGCCTGATAAAGCATCAGAGATAGTCTTCGCATCAGCGGTATTAACGTTAACGGGCGCGGCAATTGCATTGAAGGCAAATAAAGATAATAACACTATTAGTTTTTTCATAGTCTTTTCCTATAAATGAATTAAGTTTAGAAAGAATATTCCTGTTATCACAAACCTGGATAACAGGACCTATTCGAAAAAAAGTCTAGTCGTTAAATACGGAAATACAACGAAAAGTCCAATTTATTTGCTGATTAGCCGAACAATGATCTAAATAATTGAAGTAATTAACTGGAATAAAGGATGCTTGCAAAATGTCAACATTAAGCATTATTTGCAACAAAAATAGCCCGCTTTGGCGCTGGCAGTCCTTCGCAGGTTAACCGCGGGTTTTCTGCACTGAGAAAATCCTTGAGTGAATGAAACTGCATCCATTCTGTGCTGCGCTGCTCGTCAATGCCTGTTGTGGTGACATCAATCAGCCGGATATTTTTAAAGCCGCACCGTTTCAGCCAACTCATTAATGTTTTACAACTGGGCAAGAACCAGACATTTCCCATTTTGGCATAACGTCCCTCGGGCAATAACACTTCGCCTAATCTGCCGTCAATGACCAGGGTTTCCAAAACCAATTCACCACCGGGTTGCAGGCAGTCTTTTAATTCCAGAAGATGATCGATGGGCGAACGGCGATGAGAAAGGACACCCATGGAAAATACGGTATCAAACAGTTTTAAACCATAAGGTAATTCTTCTATGCCTAATGGCAAGACATAGACCGGTGCTTCGCCATGAAGTTTTCTAACCGCCTGAAACTGAATTACGTTAAGCAGCAAAGGGTCAATACCGATTACCATTTTTGCCCCGGCACCCAGCATACGCCAGCAATGATAACCATTTCCACAGCCTACATCCAATACCAGGCGATGGTTAAGCGGCGAGATATGGTTTTTTAGACGATTCCATTTCCAGTCTGATCGCCATTCAGTATCAATTTTAATGCCGAACAAGTTGTATGGCCCTTTGCGCCAGGGATGAAATGCCTTGAGTTGATTTTCAAGTTCCATTCTATCTACTTCAGCCAGGTCATCCGGTAGGCCTACCAATACGGCATCAGCATCCAATAAACGGTGCGTTGTAGCTAATTCCGGCAGGCACTCGATCACCGTCTGCCACTGCTCCAAATTGCCATGCCTGGAAAAATCAAACGCGGCAGCAAGCTGCTGTGGCAATAACTTGGCCCAGGCATCGGCTTTTGCCTCAACCAATGTATTGTATAATTGTTGATAATCAATCATTTAAAGGTGGCGGCAGGCGAATGTGAATATGCCTGACTTTGTAACAAGGACTGACATTGGAGTGTTTATTACTTAACGGCGGGAGCGAATGAGGACTAAAAACTTTAGATGGGAGTTTAAGATCCGCGTTAGACCTGACAGGTTTATAAAACCTGTCAGGTCTACTTTCAATATAACTTACGAACTTTTTGCTGCCAAGGCTTCGGTATTACGTTTTGCCAGGCCATCAATAACAGCATTTAAAGAACCTTTAGCTTGAACTTCATTGGTAAAGGTCGTACGGTAGTTAGTCACCAGGCTAACACCTTCAATCATAATATCGT
Source organism: Methylococcales bacterium (assembly GCA_038319065.1). Taxonomy (GTDB): domain Bacteria; phylum Pseudomonadota; class Gammaproteobacteria; order Methylococcales; family Methylomonadaceae; genus Methylobacter_C. The sequence continues at coordinate 2,139 of JBBQCU010000317.1, read as the reverse complement.
AGGCTTTCCATTCGCCATTACTCAGCAACATACGGTAATTTACGGCGACAGGCTGAAGGCCGGGCTGTAAAACTTCTGTCTTTACGATAACTTTTGTTGCGCCATTTTCCATGTCAAGAGGCAGATAACGAATATTCCAATCTTTGAATTCCACAAATGCGCGAGAATAGGTTCTTACCAGTAGCGTTTGAAACTCCTGCTTAAAACGCTCCCGTTCATCAGGTGTTGCAGTTTTCCAGAGTTTTCCCAAGACTAATGAGGAAATTCTGTCAAAATCAGTATGTGGTAAAATAGTCTCATTAACAAACTGGCTTACTTTGGCAAAATCCTTGATGAAGGATTTATCCTGCATTTTTTTCTGCAATTTTGATGAAGCAATTTCTATAGCTTGTTGTGGGGGCAACAATTCAGCCGCCATTAGGCGAGTAATGGGCATTAAAGCCATCAATACCGCAAAAAAACCAAATAATGTGTAGCGTTTAACGTTCATAAAACCCTCAAAATTCTAACCAGTGTATGTATACCCTATTTTTCAAATATCAGTGAGACCATTCCCTGATACAATAAATCTCTGAATCAGTTGATAAGAAAGCCACCAACTCAGACCTGAGATTCTGATTTTTTCTAAACCTAAAAGTAAGTATAAGATGACATATAATAACATCAATTTTCCTCACACACGCATGAGAAGAATGCGCTATAACGATTTTTCACGGCGTTTAATGCGTGAAAATCGCTTGTCTGTTGATGACCTGATTTATCCGATGTTTGTTATTGAAGGCAAAAATCAAAGAGAACCTATTTCATCCATGCCGGGTATTGAGCGGTTTTCTCAGGATTTACTGCTCGCCCAAGCCGAAGAAATCTATAATCTGGGAATTCCTGCTATCGCGCTGTTTCCGGTTACGCCTGCCGATAAAAAATCAGACGATGCAGCCGAAGCCTATAATCCAGACGGACTGGCTCAGCGGAGTGTGAGAGCGCTGAAAAAAGCGTTTCCTGATTTGGGTGTTATTACCGATGTTGCACTGGATCCTTTTACGTCGCACGGGCAGGATGGACTGATTAATCAGGATGGCTATGTCATTAACGATGAAACCATAGATGTCTTAGTCAAACAAGCCTTATCGCATGCTGAAGCCGGAGCCGATATTGTGGCCCCTTCGGACATGATGGATGGCCGCATTGGCGCCATAAGACAAGCCCTGGAAGCGCATAATTATATCAACACGCTCATACTTGCGTATTCTGCCAAGTATGCATCCAGTTTCTATGGCCCGTTCAGGGATGCTGTGGGTTCGGCGGGAAACCTGGGTAAAAGCAATAAATACAGCTATCAAATGGACCCGGCTAATTCTGATGAAGCCCTGCGCGAAATCCAGCTGGATTTACAAGAAGGCGCGGATATGGTCATGGTTAAACCCGGAATGCCTTATCTGGACATTATTCGCCGGGTAAAAGAGCAATACGGTGTCCCCACTTTTGCCTATCAGGTTAGCGGCGAATACGCGATGATTAAAGCTGCTGCCATCAATGGCTGGCTGGATGAAAAACAGGTTATCTTGGAATCCTTGCTGGCGTTTAAACGAGCCGGCAGCGATGCCATTTTGACTTATTTTGCCAAGTCTGTCGCTCAGTGGTTAAAGGCGTAACTCATTCGTTACGCAATCGTTGTCGAAAAAGCGGAAAAATAACTATTTATAAATTTACTCATTTTTTGCTGCCAAGGTAGCCAGGTTAGTTTTATGTCAGAAGACTCAGAAATTACCGCTAAAAAACGCTTTTATGTCGAAGAAGCGATTTTGATTTTACTACTCATTTTGTCGCTGGTTGGCGTTCGGATTACCGATTATTCCCCTGTAGACGGCTATGGATACTGGATGATTATGGTTTTCATCTTTGCCCTTTTTGCTATGACTATCGCATGGCAACAATCCAGGCATCGTATTACGGATTTTAAGAAAATATTACGCGAACAATCCCTGCACTGGTTCACCTCTTTACTCGTGGTGGAAGGTGTATTCTCTTTACAAAAAACCGAACACTTGTCTCCAGAAAATGCAGGATTAGTGATTATGATGATTTTAGCGCAGTCAACCATTCTTGATGGACTTCGGGTAGGCTGGCGCTTTAGTCTGG
>JBBQCU010000316.1:0-4835 GCA_038319065.1 Methylococcales bacterium | reverse complement strand
CATGGTTAAGTAAGTACCCACCATAATCACCATAATTGCGGCGCGATATTCCATTGGAAGCGCTACTTTCTGCAACAAAATACTTGCGATTATGCCGATTAAAAGAGCGCCTATGATATTGACTAGAATCAGCGCGTAAGGAATTGCTCCACCATTCCAATGAATAATACCGCCCGAATAGAGAAATAACGATCTGCCGCAAAGCAAGCCAATCCAAACTGCAAATAGACAGCCAAGTACACTGACCACAATGTTTAAAGCCGCTTTGGTTAAACTGCCCTGCTCTATCAGGTAAATTGTTTCCAGTGAAAAAGTGGAAAAAGTAGTAAAGGCGCCAATAAAGCCGACCAGGATGGCTGCTCTATATTCCAGGGTAATGGCGATACGTTGCAGAATCAGTGCTTCGGTGAGTAAACCGATTAAAAAAGAGCCAACAACATTAACGGCCAAAGTGCCATAAGGAAAACCCCTGCCCATCCACTGATATAGCCCCGAAGACACTAAAAATCGCACTACTGCACCACATGCTCCTCCTAATGCAACCGCTATCAATTGATTCATGACTAGAACCTGATAAAGTGTTCCCGGTAATAGCGCAGCTCTTCAATCGATTCAATAATATCTTCAAGAGCCTGGTGCGAGGATTCTTTATTAAAGCCATTTTTGACTTCGGGCGCCCATCTTGCAGCCAGTTCTTTAAGCGTCGAAACATCGATATTCCGGTAATGAAAATACGCTTCCAGCTTGGGCATATAGCGATATAAAAATCGTCTGTCCTGGCCAATACTGTTGCCGCAAATTGGCGAAGTATTTTCGGGTACCCATTGCTTGAGAAATTCAATCGTTAATCGCTCTGCTTCAGCTTCATTGATGGTGGAAGCCTTGACGCGATCAATTAAACCGGATTGACCATGATGTTGCTGATTCCAGTCATCCATCGCTGCCAGGGCCGCATCAGACTGATGCACTGCCAGTACCGGTCCTTCTGCAAGAATATTCAAATCTTTATCGGTAACAACCGTAGCAATTTCAATGATCAAATCACTGTCCGGATTTAATCCCGTCATTTCAAGGTCTATCCAGATAAGATGCTGTAAATCCTGCGCCATTTATTGATTCCGTTGTGTTGAAGGTGGCGGTTAGTGTAGCATTGGCTTATCTTTACGTCTAACTCTTAAACCTAATGTACCTGACTCATGAATACCTTTACTATTATTTTCTTAATCGCACTCATCATTTCTTCTTCAGTACAGTTTTGGCTGGCTAAACGCCAAGCTGATTATGTCGCAGCTCATCGCTCTGCCGTGCCTGACGCATTTAAAACCAAGGTTCCATTGGAAGCGCACCAAAAAGCCGCTGATTACACCCTTGCAAAGATCAAACTTGGCAACATTGACGGCGTACTTGGAATTATTATTTTGTTGTTACTGACGCTGGGCGGCGGTATCAATTGGGCTTTTGACTATTGGACCGCCCTTGTCTCATCGCCCTTAATAGCCGGCGTAGCGGCAACAGCCACTATCTTTTTGATAATGACACTGTTGGAAATACCCACCAGCGTTTATCATACTTTTGTGATCGAAGAAAAATTCGGCTTCAATAAAAGTACCGTCACCCAGTTCATCAAGGACCAGTTTCTGCACCTGGGCTTGGGCGCGGCGATTGGCTTGCCGATATTAGCCTTGATCCTTTGGGTTATGGACAATGTTGGTTCATTATGGTGGTTATGGGCCTGGGCCATCATTATGGGTTTCTCCCTACTGATGAGCTGGCTTTTTCCAACAGTTATTGCACCCTTGTTTAATAAATTCACACCAATGGAAGAAGGTTCATTAAAAGACCGCATCCAGGGTCTGCTTGCGCGTTGCGGCTTTAACAGCCAGGGCATTTTTATTATGGATGGCTCCAAACGATCCGGCCATGGTAACGCCTACTTTACCGGTCTGGGCAATAACAAACGCATCGTCTTTTTCGACAATCTGGTTAACTCGCTCGACGATGAAGAGCTGGAAGCCGTTCTGGCGCACGAGTTGGGGCATTTTAAATGCAAACATGTCATCAAAATGCTGATTGCCACCTCCATCATGACCTTGATCAGTTTTGCGATTTTAGGCTGGCGGATAAATGAACCCTGGTTTGATACCGGTTTAGGCGTAGAGCAGCCCTCAAATGCCGCCGCGTTGTTATTATTCATCCTGGTTTCATCAACTTTTACTTTTTTCATGCAGCCGGTCAGTGCCTACTTTCAACGTAAATTTGAATTTGAAGCCGATGACTTTGCCGCGAATAATGCCAAAGCCAGCAAAATGATTAGCGGACTGGTCAAACTTTATGAAGAAAACGCCAACACCCTAACGCCTGATCCACTGTATTCCGCCTTTCATTACAGCCACCCGCCCGCGGCTATTCGTATTGCGCATCTAGAAGCCAAAGCCTGATGGCCGAGTTGCTGGAAGGTTTGGTTATTGCCCATTTAGGTCAGGGTATTGCTGTTGAACATAATAATAAAATCATTCTGTGCCAGACACTGCGAAGGCTGGAAACCGTCGCCGTTGGCGACAAGGTGTTGTGGACACTGTCGTCACCTGACCAGGGCCGCATTGAGGAAATTCTACCCCGGCGTTCGTTATTGTCGCGTCCTTCCAGAAATGGTAAAACCCGGCCGGTTGCCGCCAATATCGATACCATTTATGTCGTTTTTGCCGTTGAACCCTATTGCGACTTTTTGTTGATAGACCAATACCTGGCCGTCTGTGAAAGCCATACTATAAACGCTGCATTAGTGTTAAATAAAACTGACCTGCCCCAAACGGACAGTATAGAAACAGAACTGCTGGATTATCAAAACCTAGGCTACCCGCTTTACCGGGTCAGCGCCAGGGCGGCATCCGGACTGGATGAATTAAAACGCGCATTAAAAGATCAAGTCAGTATGCTGGCGGGACAATCCGGTGTCGGCAAGTCCTCATTAACCAATGCCATCATTCCCGATAAGGATCTAAAAACCAATACCATATCCGCAACCACCAAACACGGGCGACATACCACGACAGCGGCAACGCTGTATCATTTAGAAGGTGGCGGGGATTTAATCGATAGCCCCGGTCTTGCCATTTTTGGACTGGCAGGTCTTTCCGAAAATCAACTGGCTTACGGCTACCGGGAGTTTCAACCATTGCTGGATAACTGCCAGTTTAATAATTGCCGGCATTTACATGACAAAGGTTGCGCCGTGCGGTTAGCTGCGGATAATGGCGAAATTTCAATGACCCGGTATCAACGGTTTTTGAAATTGAGAGAGAAAATGCCGGTTGCTTATGTTTAAATTTTAAAACTTTAAAGCAGCCATTCAGTAACCGCCATTGATTGACAGCTAGCGGCCATTATGTATAGCATGGAAGTGTTTCATTTCTCCATATTCGCCAGAGTCACGCTTAATTAGCCCTTTGAGACGGATGACCTCATTGCTGCGTTTATGCCGAGGCAGCGTAATGAAAGATGGGCGCTTTTTTTTTGAATCGACGGATCATGAATTTCCGGGGCGGTTATTTACATAGTAAGGTGCGCTTAGTATTCATCGAACAAATCCACATGTCTACCTGTACGCTCAAAGTGCACTTCATCGCCTATGATTTTGTAGATCAGCAACCAATCAGGCTCAATGTGAGCATCTCTAAACCCTGTCCAGTCGCCTTTCAGTGGATAGTCAAGATAACTTGCTGGCAGCGGCTCACCTTCAATCAGCAAGCCTAATAGTGTCTTGAGCTTACTCATGTCTTTCCCTCGCTTTTGAGACTGCTTCACATCACCCTTTAATTGGCCTGAGTAGCCGGGCTGCCGCATCAGATGCCAAGCTGTTCAAAGAGGTCATTAGCATCTTTAGCGCGATGAATATCTTCACCGCGCTCACTCTTGGCGAGCGTTTCAGCAGTCAGTTTGTTGGGAACGCGCATCTCGAAAGGCAGCGCTTTTTCTTTGGCGACCTTGGTCAAAACAATACGCACTACGTCGGATACGGTAAGCCCCATATCTGCCAGCACAGCGGTGGCCTCTTCTTTAAGCTTTTCGTCGATTCTTGCTCGTACATAAGCGGTGGCGGCCATATTCTTGCTCCTTTGTGGTTAAGGGGATATTGTAGCCCAAATGATCTACAATATACTAATTAACTTAGGTTATTGGATTATCAATACGCGTAAGTGCTGTTATGTAACAGCTTGATTGGCAATATTGGTGTCAGCCTCTTGGCCACCAGGCAGAACTCTGCATAGTGGCCAATACTTGCTATTCATTGCTTCAGAAAATTCAAACATTGCAAATCCGCAAAGTAGACATTCGCAACTATCCAATACTGGGATGGCTGACAGCCTCGAACCGGCCCATAGCTATAATGGCCTGCAAACATAATCCATAGGAGCTGCAAACATCCGTTTTTTCGACCTGGATTATTTGCGAATATCCGAAGCCTCCGGCCCGAATTAAATGAAAATGACCCGGAATTATTTGCAAACAGCCTGCAAACATCGCTCAGGGCTCACATTGTGTGCAAATATAAGAAAATACAGGCTCTTCCAATGAAAGCGGACACTGGAAATTAACTAAATTAATATTTCTGGTCGTCAGCAGTCAGCCAAATCCTGCCGGTCATGACTGGCCGCTTTACGGCAAGCAATTTTGCGAAATGGAGTTCATCTGGGGGCCATTATGACAAGTGTCCTTTTATGCACAGTGCGTTGCCGCGAGCGAGATGCAGCCTGGGTTAGAAGCATCAATCCCGCTCGCGAGCTTTGCATAATTACAGCGATTTTAAGAACTCTAGCAGGGAATCCGGAGCGCGA
>JBBQCU010000315.1:0-4837 GCA_038319065.1 Methylococcales bacterium | reverse complement strand
GTCGGATTGTGTTGACCAACCCCCGGTCTCTTAAAATCTTGAGGTGGCGTGAAGTGGTTGGTTGGGTGGCGCCCAGCTCAACCGCCAGATCTGTCACATTCCGCGCTTGTTCGTCAAGAGCGTATAATATCAGGATTCGGGTTGGGTCTGCCAGGGCAAAACAAAGGTCTGCTTCCAACTGTGAAACTTCTTGTGCAAGTGCCTGTGAAATCATCTCTTAGCCTCTTTATATTCGAATAAACGTATATATAAATATGCTCTCATATTAGCATTGTGATGAAATGTACAATAGTGCGAAGTGTCACTAAGAATGCAGTATATTGTCACCTATTGATTAGCAGGCCTGCCAGCCTTCGGGTTCTGTTTACTCGAAAAAGGGACTTAAATATAAAATTGCCGTATCAACTCACGGACACTTCGCTTGGTGCGCATAGTGCCATTTATAAAATCATCATGATTTAGCTGCGCAATGAAAAACAATCGATGGTTTGCACTGTGCGAAGCACAAAAAAACCAATCACCATCTATCGGGTGTGATCTCATAGCTAGCCAGCATACACCGTGAGTAAATACAAATTGCCAATCCTAATTTGGATTGGCAATTTTATGAGGATTGGCAGACAAGAGCTGCTAATAATCTAACGCTGCATGGCATCCTGCATCGAAATCCCAGCCATCATCAAACCGATTTGCTCGACAGTTGCCTGGTCGCGGACAACTATCCCAACGATTTTGCCTTCATACATGACTGCAATTCGGTCCGATAAGGTGCGGGTCTCATCCAGGTCTTCTGAAATCAACAGGATGGCTGTTCCAGAAGAGCGCTGTTCCAACAGGCGTTGGTGGATGTATTCGGTGGCTCCGATATCGACCCCTCGCGTTGGTTGGGCGGCGATCAAAACCTTGGGGCGTCGTGATAGTTCGCGGGCCATGATCAACTTTTGAATATTGCCGCCGGAAAGGTTTTTTATAGGTGTATCAATCCCGGGGGTTTTAACACTATAAGCTTTAATTACTTCGCGAGTGCGCGAAGACATTTTTTTAAAATTCAGGAAGATGCCATTTGTAAATTCGGGTGCGGAGTGGTCACGCAAGAAAAGATTCTCCTGCACACTGAATTCTCGAATAGCGCCATCGCGCATGCGTTCTTCAGGGATGTAGGCTTGTCCGGCTGCCATACGCTTAAGTAACGGCATATGTGTTATATCCAGCCCATCCAATTGAATAGTGCCAGCAGATACCTTGCGAAGTCCGGATAAACACTGGGCCAGTTCTCTCTGCCCATTCCCTGAAACGCCGGCTATGCCAAGAATTTCACCTGCCCGGATCTCCAAATCAATTCCACACAGCATTTCAGCATCACGGTCGCCAATTGCATGCAGCCCGTCAATTTTCAACCTGATTTCTCCCGCTTTGACGGCTTGAGCGGCAAGTGGTCGGATATCACGCCCGACCATCATCTTCACAAGATCATCACGAGTAATGTCTTTCGTCAGGCAAGTGCCGATCATGGCGCCATCACGCAGCACCGTAACACGATCACTGATTGCCATAACCTCATTAAGCTTGTGTGAAATAAAGACCAGCCCATGACCTTCATTTACCATGCGTTTGAGTGTAACGAACAGATCATTCACTTCTTGCGGTGTAAGTACAGCGGTTGGTTCGTCTAAAATAATAATGCCTGCGCCACGATAGAGCGCCTTGATGATTTCAACCCGCTGTTGTTCACCCACGGAAAGCTGCCAGATATAAGCAGTCGGGTCAATTTTCAATCCATACGCCTGGCCAAGCTCATTGATACGTTTGGAAACCACATCAAGATCAAGCTGGGGTGCGCGGGATGACTTAAGCCCCAACGCCACGTTTTCAGTGACTGTCAGAGTTGGAATCAGCATGAAGTGTTGGTGGATCATACCGATGCCAGCTTTGATTGCATCTGCAGGTGAGTGGAAACTGCAAGGCTTGCCATCAATAAGGATTTCACCTTCATCTGGTTGGTAAAGTCCATATAACTGGCGCATCAGGGTGCTCTTACCAGCTCCGTTCTCGCCGAGTAAAGCGTGTACCTCGCCTGCCTTAATGTCAAAACAGACATCGGTATTGGCAAGAACGCCCGGAAACCGTTTAACAATATTGCACATCTCAACGGTTTGGATGCGTTTTTGTATTTTGGATAGGTTTGCAGAGGTCACCATGCTGCCGCCTTATGTTCCATCACGCCGCGTAACTATACATGTAGCTGAATAAATCAGAGAATCCTTGTGCCAGTTCCAAACGGAACTGGCACAAGGCAGCAGTTGATTAAATTATGGTTTTACGACAATGGCACCGCTTATGATGTCAGCGATGGCTTTATCAGCAGCAGCTTTCACATCGGCGGGGAGAGTGAAGCCTGAGTTGAAGGCAATTTTCAGACCGTCATTCTTAAGCTGCAGAACATAGGTTTTACCACCCAGGGTTCCGGTAGCGCGGCTGGCAATAATTTCTTTGACCATTGCATTCCAATCATAGACCTGGCTGGCAACAACCAGAGATGGGGCCAATGAAGACTGGTCAGCCTGGGTTCCGAACCACAATATCTTGCCATCTTCTTTGGCAGCGCCGATTGAGCCGACTACCGACTGGGATGAACCGGTCAGGATATCTGCGCCAGCGGCAATGTGAGTCTTGGCTGCTTCGGTCATGAGAGCCACGTCCGAGAAGGAACCGGTCCAGGTCTTGTTAACCTTGATGGCAGGGTCAACAGACGCGACACCCTGAACAAAACCATCGATGTAGGTTTTGGCATCGCCGACTTCAACAGGCCCGGTAACGCCGATCTGCTTGCTCTTGGTCAGTTTTGCGGCCATAACACCATTTATATAACCACCTTCTTCAGCGGCGGCGGTGTAGGCATAGATATTCGGTTGTCCAAATGTATTCACATCTGTACCCCAAGCGAAAGTGGTCTTGGGGAAGTCTTTGGCGACTTCTTCAACCGAAGAGCCGTACTGCGAACCATGCGCGATCACGATGTCAAAGCCCTGGGTGGCATAGTCACGAATGGCTGCTGCAGCATCGGGTACTTTGAACATGTTTTCGGAGTACTTGATCTCCATCTTGGATTCGCCGCCCATTTCTTTTTGGATGCCGATGAGAGCCTGATACATTGACTGGCTAAAGGCCATATCAGTTGTGGCGCTCGGCATGATAACGGCGATGCGGATTGGCTTGGCTTCGACAACAGCGGTTGCGGCTGGCGTTGCAGCACCGCAAGCGCTCAACAACATCGACACCGCGACCAAAATCGAAAAAACGACAAACATAGAGTTGTTCTTTTTCATTTTCTCTCCTTGCCTTGCAATGGTGTTAGTTTTCGCCCCGTTCAAAGGGCTTATTGAGGGCAGCTGGTTGGCGGATGCGATTTGTTACTGCTACCAAAGCTGCTATCGTTAATAGGTACGGCAACATGATTGCCACGTCGGATGGAATTTTCACACCGAGTACCTGCATCCACAATTGGAAAGCATTGACGGTGCTGAATAACAGTGCACCGACCAATATACCCGCTGGGCGCCATCCCCCAAAATAAACCAGCGCAACAGCGATAAAACCGAGACCGGCGGTTAAATTCTCTTGAAAAAGATTAACCAAGGCCGTAGAGAGCGAAGCACCGGCCAGACCAGCCATAACCCCGCCAACACAGACACTGAAGTAACGGACTTGATCAACATTTACTCCAAGGGAATCAGCCGCAGCCGGATTTTGCCCGACAGCTTTTATCTTTAAGCCCCAGGTGGTTTTGTCCAGAAACCACCATGCTACCGGAACCAGTAAGAAAGCTGCATAGACAGGCAGGCTGTGTTGGAAGAAGATTTCACCAATAACAGGAATGTCGCCTAGAAAAGGTAGTTTGATGGCGTGAAACCCGTCTACAGTTTGTACGCTTCCAACCAGAACTTTGAAAAGCAAGGAAGAAAGCCCCAATCCAAACATATATAAACCAATACCGCTAATGCCTTGTTCGGCCTTAAGTGTTACGCTGATAAAAGACATTAACAAGCCCATTAGTAAACCTGAAACAGCAGCCCCCAGAACTCCCAACCAGACATTTCCGGTAGTCAGAGTGATATAAAAAGCAATAAAAGCTCCCACCAGCATGATACCATCCACACCGAGGTTGACCACTCCCGAGGTCTGCGCAAAGGCTTCACCAACTCCCGCGAAAAGGTAAGGAGTCGCGAGCCGGATTGCCGAGGTCAGAATGCCAATGAAGACCGCTTGCGTAAAGATTTGAGTCATGCCTTCGCCTCGCCTTCAACCTTCGAAGCAATAATTGCCCGCCGGATAGCCCATTGTTTTGAGATATAGGCGGAGCCGACCACGAACAACACTACCAGGCCAAGCAGCATATCAATCAATGCCGATGGAACTTGAACGGCACGCTGCATTTTATCGGCGCCGACCAACAGGCTGCCAAATAACCAGGCAGCCGGGATCAACCCTAATGGGTGCAGGCCTCCGAAGAGGGCCGCCACAATTCCCGAAAATCCATACCCGCTGGTGATACCCTCAAGTAATCGATGGTGTACCCCCATTACCTCAACCGCTCCGGCTAAACCTGCCAGGCCGCCTGCCAGTGTTAGCGAAAGCGCCTGGTAAAACGGTACATTGATACCCGCATAGCGTGAAGCATCCGGGTTTAGCCCAACCGCTCGAATTCGAAAGCCAATGGTTGTGCGCCATAAGAAAAGGTAAACTACAAAAGCCAGCGCGACTGCGATCAGTGCCCCGGCGTTCAAAAGTGTTTGCGGAATCAGGCGAGGTAGCCAGGCTGCTTCGGGTAACCGCTCAG
>JBBQCU010000314.1:0-4851 GCA_038319065.1 Methylococcales bacterium | reverse complement strand
AAAAAACGCCTCCTCACGGGGGCGTTTTTACAATGACGATTTATTTAGGAAACACAAGAATGAGTATTACTATCAGTGCGGGAATGGTTAAGGAACTGCGTGAAAGAACGAGTTCCGGTATGATGGAGTGCAAAAAAGCGTTAGTTGAAGCCAATGGTGACATGGAGTTGGCTATTGAAAATATGCGTAAATCCGGTTTAGCTAAAGCCGATAAGAAATCAGGTCGTATTGCAGCTGAAGGCATTATCGGAGTTAAAGTCAGCGATGATGGCAAAGCTGTAGCCACTGTCGATATTAACTGTGAAACTGATTTTGTTGCCAAAGCAGACGATTTCGTGAGTTTCGTTAATGATGTAACCGTTGCTTTGTTGAATGCTGATAACATTGAAACAGAAGAACAATTACTGGCGATGCCATTGGAAGGCGGCGTTACAGTTGATGAAATGCGTCGTGGCCTGATTTCAAAATTGGGTGAAAACATTACTGTCAGGCGTTTTGAAAAATTTAAAACCACTGAAGGTGGTATGGCCTGTTATTTACATGGCAATAAAATTGGCGTGATTGTTGAATTGGCGACACCAGACCAGGAATTAGGTAAAGATATTGCCATGCATGTTGCTGCCAGCAAGCCGCACTATGTTTCTGAAGAGCAAGTCCCGTCTGAAACGATAGAGAAAGAAAAAGAAATTTTCCAGGCTCAATCTGCGGAAAGCGGTAAGCCGGCGGACATTATAGAAAAGATGATTACCGGACAGATTAAAAAGTTTTTGGCGGAAGTGACTTTGTTAGGTCAGCCTTTTATTAAAGACGACAAAATGACTGTGGGTATGCTGGTATCAACAAAAGGTAACAAAGTTATTCGTTTCATTCGTTTTGAAGTAGGCGAAGGCATAGAGAAAAAAGAAGAAAACTTTGCCGAAGAAGTAATGGCACAAGTTAGAGGAAATTAAGTCTGTTCATAGATCGGGATAATCCTAGAGCAATTCCGTTATTATGAGAACATCGTTGTTGTGTTAGGCAGCGCTAACCCTTTTGTAAATCTGACCCCGATAATACTATGACTAAACTGATTTGCCGGAGAATCTTGCTTAAGTTAAGCGGTGAGGCTTTAATGAGTGAGGCAGGAGGCAGTATTGATGCCGATATTGTTAAACGTCTTGCCACTGAAATCAAAGAATTATGCGATATTGGTATTCAGGTTGGTTTAGTTATCGGTGGCGGCAATATATTACGCGGTGCTGAAAAAGCCGCTGAAGGTCTGGATAGAGTCACCAGCGACCAGATGGGTATGTTGGCTACGGTCATCAATTCCCTGGCTATGCAGGATGCACTGGAGGCCCATGGGCAGCAGGTCAGAGTGATGTCTGCTCTTAAAATTAACCAGGTCTGTGAGGATTACATTCGCCGCCGGGCTGTCAGGCATTTGGAAAAAGGTCGAGTGGTTATTTTTGCAGCTGGCACCGGTAATCCTTTTTTTACCACCGATTCTGCAGCCAGCCTTAGAGCAATTGAAATCAATGCAGAGTTGATGATTAAAGCGACTAAAGTCAAAGGTGTATATTCGGCTGACCCTGAAAAAGTCAAGGATGCAGTATTTTATTCGCGATTAACTTATGACGAGGCACTTGATCAGCGTCTTAATGTCATGGATACAACTGCGTTGGTATTATGCCGGGACAATAATGTACCTATGCGTGTAATGAATATTTTTGAGCAAGGCGCTGTCATGAAATTAATGATGGGTGAAGAGATTGGCTCTCTTATTGAACGAGGAACATATTGATGATCAGTGATATTCAACAGGATGCTGCAACCCGTATGGGCAAGAGTATCGAAGCATTAAAACATGAATTCTCAAAAATCAGGACGGGTAGGGCGCATCCCAGTTTGTTGGATCAAATTACCGTTTCTTACTACGGCACGGATTCTTCATTATCCCAGGTTGCCAATATTGCCGTTGAAGATGCGCGGACCTTAACGATTACACCATGGGAAAAATGCATGGTGCAGGCGATTGAAAAAGCCATTATGAAATCAGATCTTGGTTTGAATCCGGCTACCAATGGCATGACTATTCGTATCCCTTTGCCGCCACTGACTGAGGAGCGTCGCCGCAGCCTGGTTAAAGTCGTAAAGCACGAAGCAGAAAATGGACGTGTTGCAATTAGAAATATTCGCCGCGATGCCAATTCAGAAATAAAGGAGGCTTTAAAGGAAAAACTGGTTTCTGAAGATGAAGCGCGTGCAGCCGAAGAAAAAATTCAAAAATTAACTGATCAGTTTGTAAAGGAAGTAGAAAAGTTACTGGAAGCAAAAGAGGCGGATCTATTATCAATTTAATAGAGATAAAATAATGCCTACCGATGAACTTAACAATCTAGAATCCGACAACAATAATCCTCGTCATGTTGCCATTATAATGGATGGCAATGGCCGATGGGCGCAAAAAAGGTTTATGCCCAGAGCCGTCGGCCATCAGGCTGGAGTTAAAGCCGTTAGAAAAATTGTCGAGTATTGTGCTAAACATAAGGTTGAAGTCTTGACCTTATTTGCTTTTAGTAGCGAAAACTGGCGGAGACCGGAAGCAGAGGTTTCGCTGTTGATGGCACTTTTCATGGCAACCCTGCAAAGGGAAATCAACAAACTGGATCGAAATAATATCCGTTTGCGCTTTATTGGCGATAGATCAGCATTCTCTGATAAGTTGCAACAAAAAATGGCCGAAGGTGAGGCTAAAACCCAATACAATACTGCTTTGACTCTGGTTGTAGCAGCGAATTACGGCGGTCACTGGGATATGTGCCAGGCATGCCGGAAAGTCGCGGAAAAAATGGCCAGTGGGGAATTGGAAAATCAGAAGATCAGTGAACAGCTAATTATCGACCATTTATCAACCGCTGGTCTGCCGGATCCTGATCTATTTATCAGAACAGGTGGAGAACAACGTGTTAGCAATTTTATGCTATGGCAATTAGCCTATACAGAATTGTATTTTACGCCAACGCTCTGGCCGGATTTTGACGAGAAATCACTTGAAGACGCAATTAAGAGCTTTAAAAGCCGGCAACGGCGTTTTGGTCATACCAGTGAGCAAGTTCTTAATAAATCAGTCACTTTATAACTTCACTATCAACAAATAACTTACAAAAATGTTACTAAAGCGAATATTAACGGCATCAATCCTTGCTTTCCTGATTGCACTGGCAGTTTTCATATTGCCGAAAGACTATTTTTCATTGGTGATAGGATTGATCGCCCTTTTAGCCGCATGGGAGTGGAGTAATCTTGCAGGTCTTACTTCGCCGGTTAAGCGTGTATTATTTTTGTTGGCGTTGATCCTGCCAATGTTAGTAATTCAATTTTGGACGCAAATTCTTGAGTTAGTTGCGCAAATCCTGGATTGGCCCGATGTCAGGGATTATTCCGGAATTCTGGAATGGTTGGTTATACCACCCGTGTTATTCTGGATATTGATCATGGTATTAATCAGAAATACGCCCTTGGGTCTGTTGAATTTGAAGCTGAAAACTTCGTATAAGGTTTTAATCGGCTGGTTCATTTTATTATCGGCATGGATGTTTTTAGCCAGATTAAGAACTCTTTATGAACCGGAAATGACGATGTATTTTTTAATCCTGATTTGGGCTGCGGATATATCGGCCTATTTTTCTGGGAAGAAGTGGGGCAAAACCCAGTTGGCGCCTGAAATCAGCCCGGGTAAAACAGTTGCGGGAATGTATGGCGCTCTAATCTCGGGTTTAGTTTGTGCAGTTATTTTAATCCTGATTTTAAGTCCTATTTATGGCTTTCATCCTATGAACGCATTCGATTCTATCCTGCTTTCAGTTCTGACTGTGCTGGTTTCCATTTATGGTGACCTATTTGTCAGTGTGGTCAAGCGTCAGCGTGGTGTAAAAGATAGCGGATCATTATTACCGGGTCATGGGGGTGTACTTGATAGAATTGACAGTTTGATTGCTGCCATTCCATTTTTTTATGCCGGCGTATATTTAATTCAGCTATGAAAGGTATATGCATACTGGGCGCAACCGGTTCGATTGGAATCAGCACTTTAGACGTGGCCGCCAGACATTCCAATCTTTATAACGTAGTCGCACTAACGGCTAATAACAATATTGACTTGCTCTATGAACAATGTCTGGAGCATCATCCTGAAGTTGTCGTAGTTGTCGATGAAAACAAGGCCCTGTTATTCAAAGAAAAACTAAAAAATTCACCGGTCTCCGATATTAAGGTTTTATCAGGGGCACTGTCACTGGAGTATGTTGCAACGCTGGACAACGTTGATTCAGTCATGGCGGCAATTGTTGGGGCTGCGGGTTTGTTACCTAGTCTGGCAGCAGCCAAGGCGGGTAAAACAATTTTATTAGCCAATAAAGAGGCCCTGGTCATGTCCGGCGATATTTTCATGCAAGCCGTTGCGGAATCAGGCGCGCAGTTATTGCCCATCGACAGTGAGCACAATGCCATTTTTCAGTGTATGCCGGCCGGCTATAAATCCGGTATGCAGGCGAAACAAGCCAGACGTATTTTATTGACCGCTTCAGGTGGGCCCTTTCGTGAAATGCCGATAGCTCAACTGACCAATGTTACGCCCGATCAAGCGGTTGCCCACCCCAATTGGGATATGGGTAGAAAGATTTCGGTGGATTCGGCAACCATGATGAACAAAGGCCTGGAAATGATTGAAGCCTGTATTTTATTCGCCATGACACCGGATCAAATTCAAGTGGTCATTCATCCGCAAAGCGTTATCCATTCGATGGTGGATTATGTTGACGGCACCGTGTTGGCACAAATGGGCAACCCGGACATGCGTGTTCCCATTGC
>JBBQCU010000313.1:0-4856 GCA_038319065.1 Methylococcales bacterium | reverse complement strand
GATGTTCGGCGGCTTATCGCCGAGGCCGCCCTCAATGATGATTTTGATAAGGTTTGCCCCAAACCCGGCAAACCCACGAAAAATTCTCTGGTGGCTGTGTTGCTACGCATGGTGGCCTGATGATTTTTTAGGAAACTTCAGATTGAATACTACATCCTTGTTTAATGCGTATTCAATTAAATAGCCGTATTGCTTTAAATCGATTCATTGAGATATTGATTCAATTTAGCGGCTTAATACTGGAACAGTTAAAATTAATGAGTAACGCAACAACTATTGATGTTATTTATTCTGAGACTCTCAAAGAGGTTTGGTTGACACTCCCACCGTTGTGTGACCAAGTCATAATTTCCAACTTTCTGGATCGAGAAACCCGCCGCATTGACGCGCTGGTCGAAGAAAAAAACCGCTTTATCGGATTGCTGAAAGAAAAACGCCAAGCCTTGATTAGCCATGCGGTGACCAAAGGTTTAGACCCGACCGTAAAAATGAAAGACTCAGGGGTTGAGTGGTTGGGGGAAGTGCCAGAGCATTGGGAGGTTCTTACTGCAAAACGAGTTTCTAGTATTTTTATTCCGCAAAGAAATAAGCCTGATTTAAACCAAGATGGAGAAGGTGTTTATTGGGTAACAATGGATGATATGAAGGGTGATGAAATACTACAAACTAATCTTTGTGTATCTGCGGATTCAGCAAAAATAGCAGGTTCTAAATGTTTGGGTAAAGGTGCTGTTATTGCCAGTTGCGTAGGTAACTTTGGGATTGCTTCAATTAACTTAGTTAATGTGATTATTAACCAACAATTACAGGCCTTTATTCCAAAAGAAACAATAATAGCTAAATTTATTTTTTATTCTGTTGTTAGCTCAAAAGCATATTTTGAACAGGTTGGAACGTCTACAACGCTTACTTATGTAAATCAGCAAGGATTTGAAAATTTACCTCTCACTTTAACATCAATTGAAGAGCAAAGTGATGTAGTCAACTTCCTCGACCGCGAAACCACCAAAATAGACGCATTAATAACCGAAACCCAAAATTCCATTGCCTTATTGAAAGAACACCGCAACGCCTTAATCAGCGCGGCGGTCACCGGCAAAATAGATGTCCGTGCAGTAGCAACAAATCATAGCTTGCCCTAAAACCATTACCGAGGAAACTATCATGCAATCTACACAAGCCTACAAAATAAACAGCACTAACCATGAAATCACTATTCAATTAAATAAAAACTTAATTGAACCGGAAAAACTGGAAAAATTTTTAGATTATTTGTTTCTAATTGATATACACAAAAAAGTCAATTAACAGAAGCATCTGCTGATGAATTAATTAAGGAAATCAAGCAAAGCTGCTGGGAACAACAACAAAAGAAGAGCTTATCAACATAGAAAATCGCCAAAAAGCTTTTCAGCTTTGTCATGATATTGATAAACATGATACTGCCCATATTGCCTTAACCATCGAGCTAAACGGTTTGTTATGGACAGGCGATAAAGCACTCAAAAATGGTTTGTTGAAAAAGGGATTTAATCAGTTTTTTGATTATTAGTAATATTGAATTATTTAAGGGGGATGAACAATGCAAGCACAAAAATTGCTGTTAAAAACCAAAGCCCAGGGCAAGCTCGAAGGCTTGCCTGACTTTAAGCCCAATCAACACGTAGAATTGATTTTGTTGTTTAACGAAGAAAATCCGCCTGAAGCTAAACGAGTTTACCGAAAACCACCCGCTGAATTAGCTGGTAAGATTAAGATTTTGGGCGATATTATTTCACCTGTCATTGAGGAAAATGACTGGGATATATTGAAGTGAATTTATTCCGAGTTAAAAGATCGGCTTATTGGCAGTTCTTTAGTATAAAGCCGCTTAATGAGAGGCTGAGTAGTTACGCTCATATTAACATTGTATTTAAAGTGCTGTTAATTGTATGATTAAGCACACTCTTTAAGTTTTACAGGAAATATCATGATTGACATCAGTGCAAACGAGCTTAAAACAAAGGGCGTTTTGGCAATACAAACCGCGCTGGAACAACAATTAGAAGCCATTATTTCGGTTCGTGGCAAAAACCGGTTTGTGGTGATGGATGTTGCCCACTACCAGTATCTGCGTGAATGTGAATTGACTGCCGCACTGACCGAATCTAATGCAGATATTGCTGCCGGCCGCTTTGTTAAAGAATCAGCAGAAGACCATCTGGCGAGGGTGGAAAATATGGAATGAGCTACACTCTAATTTTTACCGAACAATATAACCGCCGTGCTTTATGCTTTATCAAACGCCATCCTGATTTAAAAAAACCGTATCTGAAAACGTTGCAGTTGCTGGAAATCAATCCGTTTCATCCGTCTTTACGTTTACACGCCTTGCAAGGAAAATTACAGCCGCTGCATTCTGTTTCTATTAACCTGTCCTATCGGGTTACCCTGGAATTACAAATTAGCGAAAAGCAAATAATTTTAGTCAATGTGGGCGATCATGGAACCGTTTATTAATTGAAATATACCCCATGAACCAAGACCACCACGAAGTCCATCTGGAAAACTACATCACTCAAAAATTAGTTTCGGCTGGCTGGCACGAAGGCCATTCTGACCACTATGACCAACAACGCGCCCTGTATCCTGAAGATGTTGTCGCATGGGTTAAAGCTACTCAGCCGGATGTCTGGAATAAGCTGGTCAAATTGAATGGCGATAATGCGCAAACCGTGTTGTTGAATGCCGTGGCGAAAGCGCTGGATGCTAATACCGGCGGCACCATTAATGTCTTGCGCTATGGCATCCAGATTGCCGGTGCAGGACAGATTGACTTAAGCCGAAAACAACCGGAGGACCAGCGCAATGCAAAATTAACAAAGGAATATCGTGAAAATCGCTTGCGCATAGTGCGCCAGCTTAAATATTGCCCGACCCGTGAATGGGCCATTGATCTGGTGTTTTTTATCAACGGCATTGCCGTAGCTACGGCGGAATTAAAAACCGATTTTACCCAGGATGTTGAATCGGCCATGCGCCAATACCGGCAAGACCGTTTGCCGGTTGATCCTGCCACCAAACGCAAGGAACCGCTGTTGACTTATAAACGCGGGGCGGTCGTTCATTTTGCAATATCGGACAGTAATATTCGCATGACTACCCGGCTGGCAGGCGATAACACGTATTTTCTGCCGTTTAATCAGGGCAATTGCGGCCATGCCGGTAATCCCGCCAGGGACGATGGCGAATACCCGGTGGCGTATTTCTGGGAAGACGTGTTACAACCGCAAAACTGGCTGCGTATCTTTCATAATTTTATTTATGAGGAAAAGCAGGACAAGGTTGACGCTCAGGGCAGAGCTTATACTCAAAAAACACTGATTTTCCCCCGCTTTCATCAGTTGCAGGCAGTCAATAATATGATTGCGGACGCCAAAGCCAACGGTGCAGGCCAGCAATATTTATGCGAACACAGCGCAGGTTCCGGTAAAACCAGCACCATTGCCTGGATGTCGCATGACTTGATTTGTTTACGCAGTAGCGAGGGCAAGGCGGTTTTTGATTCGGTCATTATTGTTACTGATAGAAATGTCCTGGATGCCCAGTTATAGGAGGCGGTACAGCAAATTGATCATCAACTGGGGATGATTTGCGCCATTGACCGTGAGCAGTCATCCTTGCCTAAAAGTCAGCAATTGGCGAAGGCACTGGTGTCCGGTACGCCGATTATTGTCGTGACCATTCAAACTTTTCCTTATGCGATGGAAGCTATTCTGACTGAAAAATCCCTGACTGACCGCAGTTTTGCAGTGATTATTGATGAGGCGCATACCTCGCAAACCGGCAGCACGGCTCAAGGCTTACGTGCTGTGTTGGCGATGGAATCGAAACAGAAAATGGAAGAAATGAGCGTGGAGGAGTTATTGCTGGAAGTGCAAAAATCCCGCGTCAGACCCGGCAACGTCAGTCATTTTGCTTTTACCGCCACGCCAAAACACAGCACGTTAAGCCTGTTCGGGCTTATCGACCCCAGTGATAACCTGCCTAAATCGTTTCATCGCTACACGATGCGGCAGGCGATTGAGGAAGGTTTTATTCTGGATGTGCTGGAAAATTATACGCCTTACTCCGTCGCTTATAACCTGAAAAAAATGATTGATGATGATCAGCGGGTGGATAAAAAATATGCCCGTCGCGCGCTGGCAAAATGGCTGTCCTTGCATCCAACCAATATGACGCAGAAAGTTGATTTTATCCTGCAACACTTTGTCGATAACTTGGCAAATTTGCTGGGTGGTGAAGCCAAAGCCATGGTGGTGACAGGTGGTCGCGCGGCGGCGGTAAAGTATAAGCTGGCTTTTGATAAGGCGATTAAGGAAAACCCAAAAATGCAGGGTATTCGGGCTTTGGTGGCATTTTCCGGCAAAGTGAAAGGCAAAGACTTAGGGGACGACGAGGGCTTCAGCATTGACCCTGAAGCGGATTATTCCGAGATCAATCTTAACCCTGCTATGGGTTCGCTGGATTTGCGCAAAGCCTTTGAGCTGAAAGAATACCGTGTGATGCTGGTCGCCAATAAGTTCCAGACCGGTTTTAATCAGCCCAAATTGGTGGCGATGTATCTGGATAAGAAAGTCAGTGGGGTGGAAGCGGTACAAACCCTGTCTCGACTGAACAGAACCTATCCGGGCAAGGATAAAACCTTTGTCATTGATTTTGTGAATGATCCTGCTGTGATTCTCAGCGCCTTTGCTCAATATGATGACGGCGCAAAACTTGAAGAAGTCCAGGATTTGGATGTGGTCTATGAGCTGAAACAACAGTTGGACGCGCAAGGCATTTATAACCTGCATGATCTGGAAGTGTATCAAAAA
>JBBQCU010000312.1:0-4857 GCA_038319065.1 Methylococcales bacterium | reverse complement strand
ATCAGCAGGGGGTCAAAATGAAACCGCCCAACCCGTGATGGCTTCATTCGTTTGTTCATTCAAGCAACTCCAGTACAGCTTTAGCAAATTGCTCGCCCCTATCCTGATAATTTTTATATTGATCAAGACTGGCACAGGCCGGAGACAACAATACACTGTCACCTGCATTCGCAAGACCGGCAGAAATTTGTACAGCTTGCGCCATGTTTTCGGCGGAATAAACGGGAACGCGATTATTCAATGCCTGTTTTATTAATTCCGCATCCTTGCCCATTAAAACCACACTTTTTGCTTTTTCTTTAATGACGGGGGCCAATTCATTCATATCTGCTCCTTTTGCATCACCACCGGCAATCAGAATGACCTTGCTTTCATAGCCTTGTAAAGCCGCAACACAGGCACCAATATTGGTTGCTTTTGAGTCGTTGACCCAAATGACCCCACCTATTTCTGCGACACGTTGCATTCGGTGATCCAACCCTTTAAATGTTTTCAAAGCCTTACACATCGCTTGTTCATCTAATCCTTGAGACGCACCTAAGGCCAATGCTGCCAGTGCATTGGCCGCATTATGTCTGCCTTCAAGCGGTAAATCAGCTAACGGCATCAAACACTCTTCATTGTGCATCAGGCACTCCCCTTCATCCTTGCGAGTAATATAGAAATCAGCTTCCTTTCTAATTGAAAATGTCAATATACATCTGCCCTCTTCCTGCATCGCATCAACAATTGGGTCATCGACATTAATGACCATGACACCATTACCATTAAAAACATTTTGTTTTTCTTCTGCGTATTTGGTTATGTCTGCATGCCTGTCAAGATGATCAGCGGAAACGTTAAGCACTGTTGCAGCGGCGGCATTCAGAACAGAGGTTCTTTCCAGTTGAAAACTTGAAAGCTCCAATAGATACAATTCTGCCGCCTGATCCAGTAAATCCAACGCTGGCGTACCCAAATTTCCGCCCACACCCACCTTTTTTCCCGCGCATTTTGCCATTTCGCCCAGCATTGTGGTAACCGTACTTTTACCATTAGAACCCGTAATTGCAATAATCGGTGCGTCAACGGAACATGCGAACAAATCAATATCGCTTACTATCCTTGAGCCATTTGCGATGGCTTTAACGATCGATTTTTCAGTCAGTGACACGCCCGGACTGACAACCAGATGCGTTGCAACTTTAAAAGCCGTCTCATCAAAGCCACCGGTAAAAACTGGCGTATCAGGCAACACTTGAAAAAATTCATCTATTAACGGCGGCTTATTTCGACTATCGGTGATGGCAAAGTTAAACCCGAGTTTTTGTAAATAATGCGCAACCGAAATGCCAGTATTTCCTAGCCCCACCACCAAAACTTTCGAGCATTGCGGATCCAGTGCAAAATTCTTTTTTAACGACGCTATAATCGCTAAACTATCCATTTTCACTTTACAAGCACTCGCCAACCGGAAATCAGAGAAATACATTTATTGACCTCGCGCATTTTTTCATCTCAACTTTAATGTTGCCAATCCGATTAGTACCAGAATGACCGTAATAATCCAGAATCGAACGATAACCCTTGGTTCCGGCCATCCTTTCAATTCAAAATGATGATGTATCGGTGCCATACGAAAAACCCGTTTTCCGGTCAGCTTAAAAGAGACAACCTGGATCATTACGGATAACGTTTCCATAACAAAAACGCCGCCCATAATCATCAAGACAATTTCTTGCCTGACCAACACCGCCAGCACGCCTAAAGCTGCACCCAATGCCAGCGCGCCGACATCTCCCATAAATACCATTGCGGGATAAGCGTTAAACCATAAAAACCCTAATCCGGCACCTACTATAGCGGCACAAAATACGATAAGTTCCCCTGCGTTTGGCAGGTAAGGAATAGCCAAATAGTCTGAAAAAGCCACGTGTCCGGATAAATAGGCAAAAATACCCAAGCCCCCGGCAACCATTACTGTCGGCATAATGGCCAAACCATCCAGTCCATCGGTCAAGTTAACTGCGTTACTGGTCCCAACGATGACAAAATAAGTCAACACCACATACATCCAGCCCATATCCAGCATAAAGTCCTTAAAAAAGGGCACGATGAATTGGGTTTCCGCCGGTAGAATTGCCGTTTTATACAGGAAAACAGCCGCCGTTAACCCTATGACCGATTGCGCCAAATATTTGGCTTTAGCTGATAAACCATCACTATTGCGCTTGATAACTTTCCTATAGTCATCGATGAAGCCTATGATGCCGTAGCCTATTGTTACCAGTAAGATAACCCATATATAGCGATTACTCAGATCCGCCCATAGCAGAGTACTAATGGCAATTGCAACCAGTATCAAGGTTCCACCCATAGTGGGTGTTCCTGATTTTTCATAATGCGATTGCGGACCTAATTCACGGATACTTTGCCCGATCTTTTTGCGGCTTAACTTTCTAATCATTACCGGCCCGATAATAAAAGAAATCAACAATGAAGTTAATGCACCGAGAATGGCGCGAAAGGTCAGGTAATGAAATACCCTGAAACCGCCATCAAAGGTCATTAAATAATCTGCAAAGTAAAGTAACATTGTTCAATTCCTGAAATTATCAACCAAAGCAGCCGCTACATTCTCCATGTGCTGCGCTCGTGACCCTTTAATCAAAATCGTTTCATCGCCTTTTAGTTCCTGATTTAGCACCTCAATCAAATCTTGTTGTTTTTCAAAATAAGTCGCTCCTTTCCCAAAGGCTTGCACAGTATTCTTGCAATCAGCACCAACAGCTAACAACCTTACAACTCCGCTGGCTTTAATAAGCCCACCCATTTCTGCGTGCATTTTCGGGCTATCTGGACCCAATTCACCGAACGCCCCTAAAACCAGCCAAGGCTTATTCCTAAAATTAGCCAGAACATCAAGACCGGCTTTCAGGGAGGCCGAATTTGCATTGTAGGTATCGTCAATCACGATATTCCCTAAACGGCCGACCAGTAGTTGCAACCGGCCGGTTACCGGCTTTACATTTTCCAGGCCTTGTTTAATCTGTGTCAGGTCTATACCCAAAGCCAAACTTGCAGCAGCGGCCGCCAAGGCATTAACAACATTATGCCGGCCTGCCAGTTTTAAAATAATGTCAACCGTACCCTGTACTGAAACTAATTCGAATGTGGTAACAAACGTGTTATTACGGATTTCTGTTTTAAGCGCTTTAGCCGTAACGTCAGCACCGTTATTTAAGCCAAATGACAAAACGCGTCTATTTCCTGCAACTGACTGCCAATAGCCGAAATAATCATCATCATGGTTAATAACCGCAATACCATCGTTTTTAAGCGTCTCGATGATTTCACCTTTCGCTTTGGCAACACCCTCAAGACTTCCGAATCCCTCTATATGCGCCGCTCCTGCATTAGTAATAAGCACGACATCTGCTTCTGCATAAGTGCTGGTATAGGCAATTTCTCCGGCATGATTTGCGCCCATTTCAATCACTGCATAACGATGCTCTCCATGCAGCCGCAGCAACGTCAAAGGCACACCGATGTCATTATTCAAATTACCTTGAGTAAACAAGACAGGGGCATTAACAGCCAGTATTGCCGCAACCATTTCCTTGACGGTTGTCTTGCCGTTACTGCCGGTAATACCGACAACCGAAAGTGGCTTGTTCCCACGTTCGGACAGGGAACGCCGCCATGCCCCAGCCAGCTCAGCTAATGCTAACCGCGTATCGTCAACGACAATATGCGATAAGGTTGTCTTAACGTCTTTATGCACGATAGCAGCAATTGCTCCGGCCTCTTCAGCTTGTCCAAGAAACTCATTACCATCAAAGTTGTGTCCTTTAATTGCAATATAAAGCTGCCCTGGCTTAATTGCCCTTGTGTCTATGCTGACAGAAGTAATAGCAACATCTTCCCCGATGAACCTTCCTTGCACAGCTTTAGCACAGTCGCTCAGCATCAATTTCATTGTTATCCGGTTCTCATTTTTAATGCGTCAATCACAACCTGGCTATCACTAAATGCTATTTGCACTCCATTGCTTTCCTGATAGTGCTCATGGCCCTTACCAGCAACCACAATACAATCCTTTTCAGCGGCTCTCGCTATCACATTTTGTATAGCCTGTTCTCTGTTTTGAATCACTTCTATCTTACCGGCAGATCCGCTATCAATTGCGTCTCTACAGCCAGCCAAAATTTCATTCACTATGTCCAGTCCATTTTCAAAACGCGGGTTGTCATCAGTAATAATCACATGATCCGCCCACTGCTCAGCTATACGCCCCATTTGTGGACGTTTGCCCTTGTCCCGGTTGCCGCCACAGCCGAAAACCACCCATAAGGCCTGCCCGGAATGCTTTCTCAAGCTGGATAAAACCTTATCCAGCGCATCGGGCGTATGGGCATAATCTACAAAAATCAGTGGCTGTCCATCTCCGCCAAAACGCTCCATACGTCCTGTAACCGGCTTTATGAGCTGAAGTTTTTTTACCGCCTCAACCATCGAAACGCCCATGGCCAGCATCACAGCCAGCACGGTTAAGATATTCTCGATGTTAAAGTCACCAAAAAGCGGCACTTTTAGCCGCTGACTATTCCCCTGCCAACGCACATCAAATTCAATGCCATCCACTTTATGCCAAATATTTTCTGTACTGATACATTCGCAAGAAGCCAAGGTTTTTCCCTTAACACTGATGCCCCACACAACAACCCCTTCCGGCACCTCGGCAATTATCAGGTCGCTATAGAAATCATCAAGATTTACGACTGCAAAAGCCACTCCCGGCTTATTTAATAACGCCAATTTAGCTTGCAGGTAGGCGTCCATAGTGCCGTGATAATCCAAATGATCGCGGCTAATATT
>JBBQCU010000311.1:0-4886 GCA_038319065.1 Methylococcales bacterium | reverse complement strand
TGTTCGGCGGCTTATCGCCGAGGCCGCCCTCAATGATGATTTTGATAAGGTTTGCCCCAAACCCGGCAAACCCACGAAAAATTCTCTGGTGGCTGTGTTGCTACGCATGGTGGCCTGATGATTTTTTAGGAAACTTCAGTTGAATAAATCCACTTTGCATTTGTATGAACTGCTGCTGCATCAATCGCGGATCGGCCTTCAACAAAACCATAGACAAATTCTTCATACTTAATTGCCTTTGCTAAGTGAAATCCGAACCATTTCTGGATAACCTTAAGAGCAACTTTAGGTGCTTGAATCTGTCTTTTTTTCTTTCCTTGTCGAATTGTAAAATTTCTATAGTATTTCCAGCTTTGACGTCTCATTGCATACACAAACTTAGTTGTGTAGCCAAATAGCGTAGCTAAACATTTTGAAGATACAACCGGTGGGAGACCTTGATTTACTAGGGTACGAATCTGTTCCTCATATTGCTCACGCAATTCAGGAGAGAGAGCCGCTAAATAATCATCTATTGAAGAATAAGAAACCAGGAGAGGTGGGGCTTTCATAGCAAAAATAACTGTTTCTTTGATAACGATGGAATAAAACCCAACGATTCGAAGGATCGATGGGTTTTATTCCATCGCTCTTCTGTGCCTAGCCATCGCAAACGAGCATGATACACACCCTCGCGAGTAAGAACCACCTCTCCCAGCAAAGATTTCACCACTTTCTTCTTCCTAATGCAAGTGCTCTTTCAATATCTGAACTAGTTCGCCTTGTTCCCGCAGGTATATACCCAAGCGCCTTATCCGTAAGCACATATGTTTCTGAATCTTTTTGCCATATTACGAGTCCTTTCTTCCTGAGTTGATCTAGTTTGTGGCTTAGCCATTTATCAGATACGGATTTATAGGATTTTTGGATTATTATGGTGAGACGATAAAGATTTACAGGCTGCAATGTTTTTAATGCTCGCAGAAGAGCGGGCAAAGTCGGCAATTCTGACGGTGAAGACAACCACTGGATAGTTCCCAACCGAAGTTCTGCATCCTCTAATACAGTTTTGAAGTGCTCGGAAATTTCACACTGAAGCTGCCCGGTTAAAATTGATACTTCGATAAACGCATCAACAACCGATTCATCTCTAAACGAAATATAGAGGGAGACTATTTGGTCATTAAATTTTCGATTAAGTATTTGATAAAAACCTGATTCAAGCGCTTGCTGAGCATCATCCTGAACCAGAATAACTTCTACTTTCCTTGAATATTTCCCTGCCAAGCCTTTCTTAATATTATTTAATTGACGAGCGGATGTCACCCCAGGCTTTGCCTTCGAGGCTACTCTATGCTGAGATACGTAAAGCATTATGGATTCATCACTGGGACGTAGCCGAACATCAGAAATGAATGCTCTTTTTTGGCTCTCAAGATATTCTTTAATGCCCTCAATATTAATCAAGTCCTGCATCCTTCCAAACACGTCTGATAATTTTGCAATATTTGCTAGCTTGGTCGGCCCAACTACGAGCAGAACTCAATTTATAGGACATCAATAAAAGAACATTTTCATCGACCACTATGGCAGTCTCTGGCTCATAGTCAGTAATTATTCGCAAGTCATAAGCCTGCCTTAACATTTTGGCCAACTCTGATGTTGCGATTTGTAAATTTTGCTGTAATCGCTTCATTTCACCATCACCAATTATATTGTTTCGGACTCCCTTTTTAAGTTGGTGCATAACAGGGGGTTTCAAAGCCTTTTCCAAAAGTTCTGGAATCCCTCTGTGTGGGGTATGTTTCCACTTGGCATCAAACTCACCCAACATTTCACGGGTAATCAAAAATGCTGCATAGTAATATCTATTAAAAGCACTTCTTACAAAAAGGTCTTTATCATGAATATTTGACTGGGATTGAGCCCAAGTTTCTAACTTTTCACCAACAATCTTCATATTTTCCTTAAAAAGCTAATTAGAAATACTATGATACTGAAAATAATATGCGATTTTCGGCTGTTAATTCATAGCGATAAACTAATTTATTGGACGCTACCTATACGTAGACATAATGAGGTGCATCGATCACGATTAATGCGCTTCATTGTACTCCCAACGCCTTATAAACCGCATCAACCGGATCAGCGTAAAAGCTGATCTGAAATTTAGAGAATATCTCTGCCGGCACAGTAGGAATATCTGACGCTGACGCCATCGGTAACAGCACTCTTTTTGCGCCGCTCTCCAGGGCGAGTTGGAGACAACAAGCCATGTCTTCAACCGGTTTAACAACGCCACCCAGTGTCATATCACCCAAGACTACCATCTGTTCCTGAACAGGTTTGTTCATCAAAATAGAGCTAAATGCTATTAATGCCGCCAGACTTATTTTGTTACTGGGGCCGGTATTATGAAGTTCGACCGCATGGATGTGATATTCATGTTCAGAAAACTTGGCAGTAACGCTAATCCGGTTCAGATTCCCTTTAAAGTAATCAAATCCGACTCGAACGGACTCCTTCGCCGACATATTTGAACCCAATCCAGATACCGAGTGCTTGCCATTCCCTGAGGTCATTTGTGTTTCGAAACGGTAAAGGCCGGGTTGATCGGTTGCTCCCTTGGTAACCAAATGAACGACACCCGGTTTAGAAACACCTTCAGGTATTAATTGACTGCCGCCTTGTTCAGGTACATTAACAAAAAACTCTTCAAGTGTTTCATTATCGATATAGCTAAAATGCACATCAAAGAACTCCATGCCACCCAGTTTTTTTAATTGCTCTTTGATGCGACGCCTCACTTCAAGTGCATAAGTCAGGCAAACTCGCACATCGTTTTTTTCATAAATGCCATGTGGATAAAGCAACTTCAATAGGCCCGACGTCGTTCGGCGCACCGCAATCACATCGCGCTGGTTCAGATTATTCCCCAACTTAAAGTATTTATCGATGGCATCGGCAAAACTTCGCTTGCGCATTTCCCGCAGATATTCGGCCATATAATCGGTAATCAGGCCGTAACGGTTAGTGAAGAACTCCGGACGCATTTTGGGGATTTCCCAACCAGGAATATAGGCATGGAAACGGTCGAAAAACGCAGTATCGATCATGGCTTCCGGGAACGGGGCAAGCAAGTGACTGGTCTTTACCAGCGTTTCAACACTATGGTTAATATTACCGATAAAAACCATGGATGCCTTTCCTTCAATGGAATCGCGTCCGCGCGAAAATGAACCGGACGCCATATAATCCTTCATAATTTGTATGCCATCATTATCCTTAAAGTTCATACCGGCCACTTCATCAAACGCGACCACATCCCACATGCCAACCAAACCGATTTGTCGGCTGCTCATGTTGTAGAAGAGGTTAGCGACTGTCGTTTGCCCACCGGATACCAATAAACTATTAGGTGAACATTCTTTATAGACGTGACTTTTACCCGTTCCGCGTGGGCCTAATTCACAGACGTTGTAGTTGTTCTCAACGAAGGGAATCATTCTGGCGAGCAGATGCCATTTGATACGAAGTTCCAGGTTAGCCGGTTCCATACCCACCGAACGAAGGAGCGCATCCATCCACTGGTCAACAGTAAAGTTTTTACGCGCTTCAAAAATTTCATCCATGTCCATCGACGGCATCTGAATGGGTTTCAGTGTCTGTATGGAAAACGGCGATGTTTTCTGGCCCTCTTCGTAAAAATATTGAACCGTGATAATGCACCAGATACCGCCGGTCAACAGCTTCTCGTTTTCCTTAACGATATTTGTAGGAACCAGCGCATCTTTTATCCCTAAATTAGAAAACATCGCCTCATAGACATCTTTCTTCTGATTTAACTTGACGCTAATTTTGTCAATAATCCGGTAATTGCCGCGTTCCCGGATCAGCGACTTTACTTTTTCGGCTTCATCGGGACGAACATAGTTTTCAGTGAGAATGCGCTTCACATTCTCCATGCCTACGCTGACCACTTCGCCGTCATCAGATGCGCAATACATACCCAGCAGATACTCAAGCACATAGACCGGAACATTAGCCCCTTCTTTTAACTGCTTGGTCAGATCTTTTCTAACAACACGCCCGGCGAAATGCTTGTTCAACAAGCCATCGAGATCTTCACTGCGAAGATTATTTACTTCTTCAGTGCCAGGGCTTTCGTTTGTTTCTACGAATTCGTTCATGCCATCATCCAATTAAAAAAAGTCATCCTGAAATGCCAAATCAATGGTAACCGCATACTGTCCGTAACGGGTTTGCGTTTCACTGTCTTCCAGCACCAGGATATAGGCGGCATATCGATCAAAGGTCGAGCCAATTAATTTCAAGCGCGCCTCGCGGGTACGCTCATCCATCACGGCAGAGCTACTATCAAAATTCAATGTCTCGCGACTGGAAACCATATTTCCCTGACTATCAATAATGTAAACTTCCAATTGCCTTGGGAGAAATTGTTCGCCCACTGGGTCAGTCTGGATAAACCGGACTTTATCGATATTGTTCACCAGCTTAATGGGTAGCCTGGCCACAATCACACCCACACGTTGTTTCTCATGCCTGGCGACTTGTTCTTTTTCAAGTTCTCTAATATGCACTACCGGGATACAAACTTCCTGGAGCATTGCGCCACCATGCACGAACTTGGCGCCCCCGACAAAATGGAAACGTTGCGCACCTTTAGGCAACATGAATTCTGTCTCACCTAAAGCGCCCGCCGTATTCGCCACTTTACCTTTCCAGTAAGCCTCATCCGTCGGCAGGTTGTCACCGACTATATAGCGTTTTTTAGCTTCAATCGCGCCGTTAGGTTTCATGGCAAGACTGGTCTTATCCGGTTGATCCATGGCTTTTTGCTGGTAAAGAAACCCGTGGTCAGCGGTTAGTAAAACCTGGCTGCCATT
>JBBQCU010000310.1:0-4890 GCA_038319065.1 Methylococcales bacterium | reverse complement strand
AAATTCTGCGCCGCCATGGAAAATTTCCGGAAAGCCAGTTTATCCTGATTAACAAAATAATCGACATAAAAACTTAGCAATCCCGGTACATCCTCGCTATGCTCCCTAAGTGGCGGGATATTCAGAGTAACCTCATTAAGCAAATAATACAGATCCTGCCGGAACCGCCCGGACTTAATCTCCTCATCCATCGGAATACGGGTTGACGTTACCACTCTGACATCTACTCGCACGGACTCGCTACCACCTACGCGTAAAAAAGAGCTTGATTCCAGAGCACTAAGCAGCCTCAACTGGGTTTCCTTGTCCATACCGCCTATTTCACTCAAAAATAAGGTCCCTTTATGCGCCCGCTCCAACAAACCGGGGTAAATCTTACCCGGACTTTCCTTACCAAAAAATTCTACCGCTGAATTTTCCGGCGATATACTTCCTACCGCTACGTCAACAAAAGGACCATCCCGATGCGCGCTGTTGTTATGCAGATAACGCGCGTAGAGTTCTTTACCAACACCTGCCTCACCGGCAAACAAAACTCTGGTATCATGTTGTGCCAGGCGTTTTAATTGATCCTTGATTCTGGCAACAGTAGCACTCTTACCGGCCGGTTCGATATCAACAACCAATTGTTTCCTGAGCCCGGCATTTTCCATTTGCAGATTACCCGCTTCCAAAGCTCTTTCAACAATCAGTAATAATTTTGCCAGCGACAAGGGTTTCTCAAGAAAATCATAAGCACCTAGCCGAGTGGCTTCAACAGCGGCTTCGACCGAGCCATGGCCTGACATCATAACCACCGGACACAGCATGAAATCTTCAGCAACCCATTCTTTCAATAAGGTAATGCCATCAGTATCAGGCATCCAGATATCGAGCAAGATGAGGTTGGGTTGTTGGGATCTTTTTAATTCCCGGGCATCACTTGCATTTTTCGCCATAGCGACTTGATAACCCTCATCTTCAAGAATTTCGCAGACCAATCTGCGAATATCCGGCTCATCATCTACGACTAATATACGCGGGGGGTTTACATTCATAATATTTTACAGCTGTTCAGAGTTACATGCCGGGAGCTGGATTATAAAACCCGCTCCCACCTTACGGCTGGTGTCGATCCAAATTGCACCGCCATGTTCTTCAATTATTTTTTTTACAATCGCTAATCCCAGCCCCGTTCCTTTAGCTTTGGTTGTCACATAGGGCTCAAAAATTTTCTCAATTTGCTCTTCTTTGATACCCGGCCCGTCATCATAAAGTGCTATTTCTATAAAATCGGTGTTATTTTTCTGCACCTTATGCAGGCTAATTTCGATTAGCCCATGAGCATCTATTGCTTCCAGCGCATTTTTTATCAAATTGTGAAGCACTTGCCTGATACTGACAGGGTCGCCATTAATTATCAGGGAGCCGGCCTCATAATCGGCTTTGAATGTCACTTCTGATTTTAACGCATAAAGAGCTAATACCTCCTGAACCAAGCTCGGTAAATCAATATCTACAGTCTGTTTTTTGGAAGATTTGGCGTATTCGGAAAAATCATCCACCATTTCTTTCATCGCCTCAACTTGCTGCACAATGGTCCTTGTTGAACGCTGTAAAATATCGGCATCAGCGGGCTTCAGCTTATCGGCCAATTTATGCTGCAATCTTTCCGCCGATAGCTGAATAGGGGTCAACGGGTTCTTGATCTCATGAGCCAGCCTGCGCGCTACCTCGCCCCAAGCCGCATTCTTCTGGGCCTGTATCAAATCGGTCACATCATCAAAAACCACAACCGCCCCAACACGCAAACCTTCCTGAGAAAACAGTGGCGTTCCCCTGCACAGCAATTCCTGCCGGCCATTAGGCCCTAAAAACGCAATCCGCTGTTGCCAAATATCATCTGCTTGCGCCAGTAAGCGCTGAATTGATTTTAGCGGCTCTGCCAACTCAGAATAACTCTGAATAAGTTCCAATAAAGTCCGCCCTATAAATTGATTAACATGAATATGAAAAATGCGGTACGCCGCCTGATTAGCGGTGCGAATTTTATAAAACTCATCAAAACTGATAACGCCGGCCGTTAAATTCGCCAAAATCGTTTCCAGATAAGCCCGCTGATTTTCCACTTCAAAACCAGCCTTTCTGGTTTCATCGCGGGCGACGGCGATACGATGAGTCATATCATTGAATGACTCGACCAGAAAACCCAGGTCATCCTGGGCAATAACCGGCAACTGCTGGTCATAATGCCCCGAAGCAACGGCTTGTGTACCTTTAACCAGCTCTTTTACCGGAGCAATAATATTACGGATGCTGATAAAAGCCACCCATATCGCCGCCAATAAACTCATCAATAAAACCAGCGACAGCGCCAGCGAGAAACTCATTTTTAATGAATTTCTTAAATAATTCATTTCCTGATAACGCACAAAGGCAAATTCCACCGAATCCGCCAAATCGGCAATTCTTACCGGCACAGGATATAAAGCCTGTAAATATTCAGTTTCCGGGGTTTTAACAGCGACAATAACCCGGATCATCAATTCTTCTTCATGTATTGGTGCAACAGCGACATACTCAGAATTCTGTCTTAACTGTAACCAGATATGCTCATCCGGCATACTCGGCAAAATATCGCTGGGATTTATACTACTTGAGGCAATAATTCGACCTTGACGAGAAAAAAGGGTCATCTCTGAAGCTCCCGAAAGTACCCGCAAATTTTCTATTTCCAGAGTCACCAGATTTTCAGACGAATCCACCAGCTTTTCCGTCAATTGCTGTGTTTGCTTCAAATGCCAGCGCATACGTTGATCCAGGGAGGCTTGACTAAGTTCCAGCGCATCTTCCATGGCACGATCTATTTCCACATTAAACCAGCTATCAATACCCTGATGTAAAAACTGCATGGAAAAATAAAACACAATAACGGCCGGCGCTAAAGCCAATACTACAAACAACGATACCATACGAGTTGTTAACCGCGAACCTGCCTCACGTCTTTTTGTGTGCTGGATCAATGTATAGATATTGGCCCCGACCAATATCAACAGCACGACAGAACCCAGGGCATTGACTAACAGCAGCCATGAATACATCGCACTCAACTGCGAGGATTCCTGCGTTGCTGAACTCATCAGCTGCAACGACAGCAGAATCAGGCCAAACAGGATTAAAATAGATAGATTGAACGGGGGTTTTATTTTTTCAGGGGCCATAGTGTCCATTCACTGGATAAATACCATTGCGGATCAATATAGGCGCTCGGGCGCAACGGTAATGGCAGCGCTTCACGATCAAAATTGACTCTTATAGCGCAGAAATATTGTTTTTCAGGAGCCATCTCCGTCTTCTTTATCAAACGAAAATCATGTACTGCGGACATCAAGCCCAATGCCGCTGAAAGGGTGGAAAAATTATAAACTTCACCGTTACTCTCATTCCTGACCCTGTACATATTCAATAAAGCATGATATTGAATGCGATACCGTATCGCCGTATCAACCAGTGTCTTATTCCAAAGCATATCTCGCTGTTGCAGTATCTTGACTTGAATATCCCAGAATAAAGGCACGCCGTTTTGCAGCGCCTCCTTAGCATTTTCACTGAGTTGATAGACAATGTCCGCGGATAATACATAGCTGTTGCCTTGTAACGTTATTTCGGCTTGTTTTACTTCCGCGGCAAATTCGTCCGCATAACCGGAAAATGGCGACAGCCACAATAAAACGCCGCATAAACAGGCAGACAAGCAAAAATTTTTCAACAAAATGTGAATCTTGATTATCAAAAACAACGCGGGAATTTACCATAAAAACCCAAAGAAAACGCATAAAACTTTAGTGCGAGTGTGAATTACCCTTGTGTTACTTATTGACAAGCATGTGCTAACAGATACTTTTGTCATTTATTTATAAGCAAGGAATAGAGATAATTATCAACAGTCTTCTCTATTGCCTTAAGTATGATATGCATAATCTTTGCCTACAAAGTGGGTAAACTCCTGACGTTTAACAGTCAACTCAATGGTTAGAAGAAGAAAGTGATAACTGATTGCCATGCCAAATACTATGCTTATGAGCTGACTCGACAATACGCCGCTGATGGTGTGGACCGGTTGTCTCAGTCTCTATTCGATGCGACAGTTGATCTCAACCCGCATCAGATCAATGCTGCACTATTTGCACTCCACAACCCGCTCAATAAAGGCGTTATCCTTGCTGATGAAGTGGGCCTCGGAAAGACCATTGAAGCTGGCTTGGTGCTTTGCCAGTACTGGGCGGAGCGTAAACGACAATTAAAAAAACAAGGCATTGCAAACCCGCTCAGCAACAACTGCATCAATATTCTCTCCAACCACTTTGCTGCACGATTAGAAGAATCGTTACTCGTCGAACCCTGGCATCTGGTTGTCATGGATGAAGCGCATAAGTTACGCAATGCTTACCGTCCCAATAATAAAATGGGACAAGCGTTAAAACGTGCCTTATTTGGACGGCAAAAATTACTGCTAACCGCCACGCCATTACAAAACTCATTATTAGAGCTTTATGGATTATCGACGATTCTTGATGAACAACATTTTGGTGATGATAAATCTTTTCGCCACCACTACATGGGTAGCGATGGCATCGGTCAACTTAAAGACCGCCTTAAGGGATTTGTAAAACGAACCTTGCGTAAACAAGTTCTGGAATATATTCGTTACACACAACGCAAGGCCATCACCGTACCCTTCACGCCATCTCATGCAGAAATACAGCTCTATAACGGCATTACTGCCGTGCTTGAACGTGAAGACAGCTATGCACTACCCAAACGTCAACGGCACCTTACCGGTCTTATTCTGCGCAAGTTATTGGCGTCCAGCACCCATGCTGTCCATAACACACTGATTACCATTAAATG